>CAMLLI010000421.1 GCA_946480685.1 uncultured Flammeovirgaceae bacterium
AATTGTCTTCAAGAGTTTGAAAGTGTGACATGAGAATAGTTGATATTGTTAACAAAGAAAATCAGTCGTTAGAAAGCTGCGATCAGGAGCCTATACACATTCCCGGTGCCATTCAGCCACACGGTTTCTTAATCACGGTCGATTCGAGTACGCAGCACATTATACGCTATTGCAGTGCCAACTGCGTTGATATACTAAACCGGAAAGCTACAACTATACTGGGCAGACCGGTTTGTGATATTCTCTCGGCAGATGACTGCGCGCGGCTGGAACATTATCTCGCCAACGAATTATTCGATACCAACTTTGCGTGTACCATTACGGGCGCTGAGTTCAATGTAACAGCACACAAGGTAAACGATCTATATACGCTGGAGTTTGAACAATACCCGGACGGTAGCCTTACCGTTACCGACCAGTTTAACCAGACCAAGCGATTTGTTCGCAACATACAACAAGCCGAAAGTCTACAGGAGGTTTGCCAATCTATAGCCGATGAGACACGAAGCATAACCGGTTACGACCGTGTTATGATCTATCGATTCGATAAAGACTATAACGGAGAAGTATTTGCCGAAAGTAAACGTGACGATATACAGAGTTTTCTCGGCCATCACTATCCGCACACCGATATACCGGCACAAGCGCGTGAGCTATATTTAAAAAACCTGCTGCGCATTATAGTGGATGTTCACTATACACCGGTACCAATCCTGACCCTTGCCGATAGCGCTCCGGAAGTAAAACAACTGGACATGAGCCATGCTATACTTCGCAGTATATCGCCTATGCACATCGAGTATCTCAAGAACATGGGCGTTGGTGCAACACTCACGATATCGCTGATTGAAAATAAAAAACTCTGGGGGCTGATTGCCTGTCACCACTATACACCGAAGCAGGTTCCATTCTATACCCGCCTCGCAGCACAGCTTCAGGGACACTTTCTTACTTCGCAGATCTCTGTACGGGAGTCAGCTGCTGAAAATGAATTAGCCGGTGTACTCGATGGCCGTCTCGATTATATATTAAAAAGTATAGCAAAGGCCGATAACTTTCTAACAGAACCGAAAATACTTCACAAGATCACAGATATACCCAATGCTACCGGAGTAGCCGTGATTCGCGATGGTATTATTGCACCCGCGCGATCAACGCCATCGCTGGAGCAAATTAAGGAGCTGCTACCGTGGCTCATCAGCCAGTCCGTTGACGGAAGCTATACTACCGACTCACTGTCTCAACACTTCCCTCCTGCGGTCGCATACGGAAGAATAGCATCCGGCATCCTATATCATAATTTAGGCAATGCCGATAAAGATGGTATAATATGGTTTCGCTCGGAGATGGATGAGACTATAAACTGGGCGGGCAATCCTACCAAAGGTGACAGTGAAGATCCGAGTGCACGATTAACACCGCGAAAATCATTCGAGCTCTGGCAAGAAAAAGTAAAGAACAAAAGCATTGAATGGAAAACTCCGGAGCTGAACGCAGCTGCCAAGTTAGCGCATTTACTGCAGGGACAATTTTACTCCATGTACCTGGAAGAAGAAGAGAGACGCTATATACAGCTTACCAATAGTCTAAAGAAAGCGAATGAAGAGTTGGCAAACCTGAACTGGATCGGCACGCACGATCTGAAAGAGCCACTGCGAAAAATACAGATCTTTGCTTCGCGTATACTTCGTGCCGAAGACCAGGCATCACCGATGATTCTTGATTTTGTAGCACGCATGCAAAAGTCAGCAACGCGTATGCAGCAGCTGATCGCAGACCTGCTTGAATATTCAAAACTGAACGGAAGCAATCCGCGCGATGCATTCAAGGAAGTAAACCTCAACGAAATAGTACAGAACGTTGCGCGGCAATTTGAAACGGAGGGAGAAGAGACAAAAGCCACCATCAAAGTCTCAAACCTGCCGACCATTAAAGGTATAGCATTTCAGCTGACACAGTTGTTTGTAAACCTCATCGACAACAGTCTGAAGTTTACGAAGAAAGATCACACTCCTGAAATTGAGATAAAAGCAGACAGCGTAAACATTGAAGATGTACCCTATAGCAAAGTAACGGTTTCCGATAATGGTATAGGCTTCAACAACGCGCACCGTGAAAAGATATTCGATGTCTTTCAACGCCTGCACAGCGATGCGTTTCAGGGCACCGGCATCGGACTGGCCATATGCAAAAAAATTATGGAGAATCACCATGGAAAAATAGCCGCGATCGGCAGCACCAACGGAGCTATCTTCGAGCTATACTTCCCTATGCCTACAAAAGAATCCTGAGACTATATATACCTCGCCTTGCTATTGCAATACAGCGGCATCGCGGAAGGTGACAGCAAAGAGCGTGAACGTATCTTTAGCGGCTTGTATAGCTTGCTGCTTGTGCTCGTCAGCGGTAATTTGCTGATTCAGCAATTCTATAAAACGCCCCCATAGCACCGGTGTATTCTCGCCATAGCCCGAGAAGAAAGAGATTCCGGTGTTGATATTATTTTTCTCGAGCATCTTTACAATGGTTCTTCCTCCCAGCACAGAGCCTTCCATTACATATAGCGCACCCAGCGCCTGGTATTTATTGACGATGGAGGGCGCGGTAGTCTGCGGCAGATCTTTATGGACATCGCCACCGAGCGACTCTATATCTGCTTTCAAGTGATTCACGTTACGCCTTTCGCTATAGTCGGGCACAACCTCACTGGTCATGAACGGAGCAATGGCTTTCTCCACTTCGCGGAAGAATGCATAAAAAAATTTTAGCAGGCGAGCATAGTCGTCTTTAGTCTGTACAGCCTTTAACTGCTGCAATACTATTTTTTCAAGTTGAATGTGCGCGTCTTTTGTTCCTTCTTTTAGCTCGGTGCTGATCATGAAATATGTTTGGGAATAAAGTTAAAAAATTATTCCGCACGCCATTACAGGCAAATGAAATGAAATCAACCAGAGAAATTCGAAAACACTAACTTTAAACGCGCTAACGCAAATTTAAATAACCTGGAAGCAAATGGCTACAAAGCAGTATGACGATCGGATTAGAAATCACATCGAGAAAAAAGATTTTGTAAAAATTGAACGCACCTTTACGGAAGGAGAATCTAACATATCCGGATTCATCCTACAATCCCGAAAAAACTTTCTACTGATTCAGTGTGAAGAAGAATTTTACCTGAATGGGTATGCCATCATCAGAAAAGATCAGTTCGACAACATCAGGTGTAACAAGTTCGATCAAACATTAAAAAAAATATTAAGCACAGAAAGAATTATTGAGTCTGATTATGGAATCGACAAAAAAATAAAACTTAACAGTTGGGATACGATCTTTGAAGATTTAAAGAAATACGATTATCACGTCATTGTTGAATGTGAAAATCTAGACGAACCAGCATTTATAATCGGACCGATAAAGAAAATAAATAAAAGCTCGGTACACATTCAATACTATGATCCAACCGGAGTGCTGGAAAGAACTTCAACCAAGGTGAATTATAAAGACGTCACAATAGTTAAGTTTGACAACAGGTATGTGAACATATTTCGAAAGTATCTTAAAACGCAATAGCATCTATTAAATGGACAATGCACATATCAACATTGTGATATATACATTGTCCGATTATTTCTTTACTCAATCCTCAACGACTTCACCGGGTTAGCAAACGCGGTACGAATTACCTGGTAGCACACGGTTACCGCAGCCACCACCAACGAACAGCCTATAGCCAGCATAAAAGTGGACAGCCCTATCGTTGTATGAAATTTAAACGCTTGTAACCAGTCGTTCATAAACCACCAGCCTATAGGAGCAGCTATTAAAAACGCTACTACGATGAGACGCGTAAACTCCTGTCCAAAGATCCAGGCGATGTGCGCAGCTGTACCGCCCAGTACTTTGCGAATGCCGATCTCTTTTGTTTTTTGAGACACCATGAACGAAACCAGTCCGTAGAGTCCGAGGCAACCGATGATGATGGCGATGAACGAAAAGATCTGGATCAGCTTCAGTGTTGTTTCCTCCGATTCGTAAAACCGTGCTATACTCTCATCTACAAATTGATACTTGAAGATCTGATCGGGATGTTGCTGCAGCCACAGTTTTTCTATAGCAGCGATGGTAGATTTCGCTTCGGCCAGGTTCAGTTTGATGGCGTAGTTCGAGTAGTCGTTGGCATAGGTTGTAATCAGCACCGGACTGATCTCTTCATGAAACGATTTATCGTGAAAGTCTTTTACAACACCCACGATAGGCGCATGCATGGAACCTCCGTTGGCTGTAATCATTTTACCAAGGGCATCTTCGGCAGACTTCAACTCCAGTTTACGAACCATGGCTTCGTTTATGATCATCTCGCGTACGGTATCTGCCTGTTGAATGTTTCTTCCTGCTACCAGTTTCAAATCGAAGGTAGATATATAGTCTGCGTCCGCTGATTTTATACTCGTTCTGAAATTTACCTCTTCACTGCTATTCTCGAACCGGATCGAGTTGCCCCAATCATCTTCCGAGGATGGTGCTGTAAAACAAAGCGAAAGTTTTTCAACACCGGGAATGCGCTGTATCTCCGTCTTCATAGTCTTGGCCTGCTCCGGTGTAGTACCATTGGCCATCGCTACCAGTACAATGGCATCTTTATCAAAACCAAGATCGGACTGTTGTGTATAGCGCATCTGGTTTGTGATCACCACCATACCGATGATCAACACCTGCGATATAGCGAACTGCACTACGGTCAACGTTCGTCTGGTATTAAAACCACCAATGGCCTGTCGGGAAAGTTTACCTTTGAGCGCAGCTACCGGTTGAAAACCTGCGAGCACGAGTCCGGGATAACTGCCGGCAAAGAATGTAACTACTATACCCAGCCCTGCAATGAACAGCAGCAGCGAGCCATCGGAAAATATATTAATCGGAATCTGCGTTCCGAAAAACTGGTTAACGAACGGAAATATAGTATACGAAAG
>CAMLLI010000422.1 GCA_946480685.1 uncultured Flammeovirgaceae bacterium
GTATTCCGAATTGATCTCACGACCAATGTTTACTATTGAGAAGTTTTTAGGATTGGAGAAATATTCTTTAGCGTTCTGACACTCGTAGATTGCACGATCCACTACAGCTTCGTCTACTTTATCTTTACCCTGGTAGTTCGGTTTCTTAGCAAGTTTCTCTTTATAGAGATTATAGAATTTTATAGCCTGATCGAATTTTTCTCCATACTGAAAACTTTTTCCGATCGAATATTCAATATCAAAGCGGTATGATGGATCTTGTCTGAAAACACGCAGCAGATATTTAGCGGCCAGGTGTTTATCGATTGTTATCAGGTGAAGACGTCCGGCTTCATAGTTAGCTTTTATAAAAGTAGTATCAAGGTCGGCAGCAGTCACCACCAGACCACGGGCGTCATCAAGAGCTTTCGTAGCTTCCAAGGTAAGTTCGGCCTGCGTCATGTACTCCTGCGCAAGTACCTTAGGGTCTTGCTGGCTGAAAGCGGGTTTGGTAAGTACAATGAGAGTCAAAAAAATCAGTACACTTCGGATACTGGACATCGCTAAAAAAATTTTTACACTAAAGTTATGAATAAAAAAGCTTCACAATAATACTACAAGATAGGAAAAACTGTGGATTTTGGAACAGAAATTTGATACCATAAATTCACATTTATTACAAACTTAGTATTTTGGGCTTCAATTATTACTTTAACAGATGAAGATTACGAAGGCCGAGTTTATTTCAAGTTATGCAGATGTACAGAAATGCCCGGCACCGAATAAGCCCGAGTTCGCATTTATAGGACGTTCAAATGTAGGTAAGTCTTCGCTAATCAACATGTTAACACAAACTAAAGATCTGGCCAAGACTTCTGCAAAGCCTGGTAAAACACAAACGATCAATCACTTCCTCATTAATGAAACCTGGTACCTGGTCGATCTCCCGGGATATGGTTACGCCAGTGTAAGTAAAACTATACGCGAAGGTTTCGGGCAAATGATCGAAGATTATGTTCAGAAGCGCGAAAATCTTTCATGCATTTTTGTTTTGGTGGATTCGAGGCTCGAGCCACAGAAAAGTGATCTTAGTTTTATCAACTGGGTTGGCAGTAAAGGTGTACCCCTCGCGATTGTGTTTACAAAAGTAGATAAGCTGAAGCTGAATGAACTTCAACGTAACGTTCAGCTGTTTAAAAAAGCTGTGCTGGCAGACTGGGAAGAACTTCCACCGATGCTCATCACATCATCTGAAAAGAAAACCGGCCGCGATGAACTGCTCGACTTTATAGACGATGCCCTGAAGGTTTACAAACAGCAGGAATAAGATCAACGTACCGCCTGCACGCAATACTGTTCACTATTTTCAATATCAACTTTTGCCTGCTTTTTGTTTTAATTAGCTTTGCGCGCATTGAAAATTAAAATATGACTTTAGCGGAAATAGCAACGATCTCCGGAAAGGGAGGACTCTTTAAAGTAATGGCACCTACTAAATCAGGGGTGATCCTCGAGTCGCTGGACGAAACCAAAACCAAACTGGTAGCGACAGCCAATCACAAACTTTCTTTGTTGAATGAGATCTCTATCTATACAACAACCAAAGAAGGTACGGTGGCATTGGAAAATGTTCTGAAGAAAATCCATACCGATTTTGGTAACGACCTCGGTGTAGATTCAAACTCGGATGGTGCTGAATTAAAATCTTTTTTGAAAGCAGTATTGCCGGAGTATGACGAGAACCGGGTATACGTTTCCGATATCAAGAAACTGGTAAAATGGTACGAGCTTATTCAGAAGCATGCTCCTGATATTCTTACCGGAGCCAAAGAAGAAGAAAAGAAATAATTTATTCACGGTAAGAGGAAGTATATATACCTCCTCTTACCGGTATATATCACTTGCCTGCTGCAAAACTATTTGCCAGCGTATTCAGGTCTGTTGCTGTAAGACCTTTTCCCGCATGAACCACAATTCGATATTGAAATTGCGTGGTTTGATCTTTCGACAATTTCAGATTCAACTCTTCCTTTCCTTCACTGAAAATCTTTTGTCCTAACGGATTAGCGGCAAACAAACCATAACCGCGTGCGTGCCAATAGGTAGGGTACCCTACATTTTTAGGATGATCTATAATGGCGATCGAAATTTTTTCTCCGTCCTTTTCGCCATTCAGACAAGTCCATACAGAACGTTTTGCCCATGTAGCATCACCCGTTACGCCTTCCTTGTTAACATATAAACCCGTAACCCCGGCATTGTCCAATTTGGAAACTGCTGTAACGTTACCGTGCGCATCTACAAATTTATCTTCCTGCTTCGAAGGCATTTCCAACGCCCGGGCTACACGTATTGCTATAAAACCATCCTTCACATCTTTAAAGAGAACTTCCTCCGTTACTGCTTTCAGAACACATGCGCGATCGATAATGAAATTTCCGTTTTTGGCTGTGAACACGAAGTCTGTAGTTTCTTCCAGCAATACATTGCCATTGATATCTACCCAGTGACTCACTGTTCTGAGTTCCGCTTTGTCTTTACTTCCTTTCGCCAGCAATGTTCGCTGATGGCGGATCGATCCGTATTTGTCTTTCTTCTCTTTTGCTATCGCATCGCTGTTGTTCCAGAAGTCGAGACCATTTACACTTTCATAATTCAACCATATACCTACATGGTGCGGATGGTCGGTGCGTTCGCCGGCACGTGGTGCTATCGGGAAGCCACGTGTTACAACATTTCCTGTCAACGTCTTTACCGGGAAGAGCACCGGCTTCTCGGTCGAATCAAAATAACAGTAAGCCGTTAGCAGTTTGCCATCATACAAAATCTCGATTTTCTTATCGGCCTTTTTTTCAACAACAGAAAAACCTTTCTGTGCCGATGCAGAAGCTATAAATGTGAATAACAATAGAGAGAGAATTCCGGTACGTATGTTCATGAGGGGAAAAATTTTTCAGATCGATATATACTTTACACAGTTGTATCCAAATCTATAAGACGTTGCATTACGCAAACGACCCTGATTTATCTACCATGTTTTTAGAGCCAACATAAAACGCGGTGCGCTGGTGCAGCGACTCGGGAACAATATCAAGTATACGCATGGAACCGTTGGTAGCTTTACCGCCCGCCTGTTCTGCAACAAAAGCAAGCGCATTACATTCGTATATCAACCGTAATTTACCATTGGGGTCTTTCGCTGTTGCCGGGTATATATAAATGCCACCCTTTAACATATTGCGATGAAAATCGGCCACGAGCGAACCAATATAGCGGGCGGTATATTTCTGATCTTTACAGTACTGCACATACTCTTTTACAGGTTGAGAAAACGAATTGGCAGAACCTTCATTAATGGAGTATATCTTTCCATCGGCAGGCATGTGCATATCGGGGTGCGAAAGGAAATATTCCCCCAGCGTTGGCTCGTAGGTAAAGCCGTTTACACCGTGGCCGGTAGTATATACCATCATGGTAGAAGACCCATACAAAACATATCCTGCCGCCACCTGGTCTGCACCGCGCTGCAGTATATCTTCCGGCTGAATGGGCGTACCTGCCGGACTCTTTCGCCTATAGATCGAAAATATAGTCCCGATAGAAACATTCACATCAATATTCGAAGAACCATCGAGCGGATCAATAGCAATTACATATTTACCTTCGTTGTTGAGATCAACAAACGAGTCTGCTTCTTCAGATACCAGCGCACATACCTCACCACCTTTTGCAAGGGCACGTGTAAAGCGGATGTTGGCCAATACATCCAGTTTTTGCTGATCGTCTCCGGCAGTGTTCTGCGAACCTACAGCACCCATAATATCAATCAAGCCTGCTTTGTTTACTTCACGGTTTACAACTTTGGAAGCAAGTGCTATATCGCGCAACAACTGCGAGAGCTCACCACTTGCATAGGCGAACTGGTCCTGGTTACTTTTAATAAAACGGTCCAACGTACTTCCTATCGGTTGAGCAATTCTGGAGGTCTCAATGCTTGGTGTGTTGGCTTTATTGATTGATCTTTGCATGACGTGTTCTAAAATTTGTCTAAAGTTAATTTCGCAAACGATTTAGTCAACTTAAAATGAAGGTTTTTAAATTCGGAGGAGCTTCGCTGAAAAATGCCGATGGCGTAAAAAACGTTGCATCCATCATTCAACAACATGGTCCTGACAAGCTACTGGTGGTGGTATCTGCCATGGGCAAGACTACAAATGCATTGGAAAAGATTCACGCTATCGCTGCTGTCGGTCAAAACGCTTCATCTCAAATTAGCACGCTATACCAGTATCATCAAGAAATCATACAACAATTATTTCCTGCGGGGCATGAAGTATATAAAGCTGTTGATACATGCTTCGAAGAATTAAATGCAGAGCTTGCCGAGACCGGTGAGTTTGACATGGTATATGACCAAGTGGTATCGCTGGGCGAGATCATCTCTTCGGTAATCGTTCATCATTACCTTTCGAGTTTACAGATCGCTTCACACTGGCTGCATGCTGGCAATTGTATTGCTACGGATGAGAGTTACCGCGAAGGTAAAGTAGACTGGACAAAAACAACCGCGAACATCCAGAAGCTGAAGCCGACACTTGAAAAGAATATTATCATTACCCAAGGCTTTATCGGGAAAACAACAGAAGGGTATACAACAACGCTCGGACGTGAAGGTTCTGATTTTTCAGCAGCGATCTTTGCATCATCATTACAAGCAGAGTCTGTTACCATCTGGAAAGATGTACCGGGTGTGATGAATGCAGATCCGAAACGATTACCAGCGGCTATTGTCTTTGACGAACTTCCATTTCAGGAAGCGGCCGAGATGACATACTACGGAGCGAGTGTAATTCACCCGAAAACGATCAAGCCATTGGCCAACAAAGGCATTCCTTTACTCGTAAAGAACTTTGAAGATCCTTCGCTGCCGGGTACAAAAATTCACGAATGCAAAGTGGAAGACTTGCCACCACTGATTGTTTTCAAAGA
>CAMLLI010000423.1 GCA_946480685.1 uncultured Flammeovirgaceae bacterium
GATTACGGTTAACCCAGCAGACCAAAACTATACCCAGTGGGGATTGCTCTCGTACATGGGCCGCGTGATGTACTCGTATGATGAACGCTATATGCTTAGTGCAACCTTCCGCTCAGACGGTTCCTCGCGACTTGCCTCAGGACACAAATGGCATACGTATCCAGCCGTTTCCGTAGGATGGAATATATCCCGCGAGCAATTCATGACTGATATCAGTCAGATAAATCTTCTCAAGCTCAGAGTTGGTTATGGACAGACTTCCAATCAGTCGGTAAATCCCTATCAGACGCTGGGGCTGTTGAGTACGCGACCTTATAATTTCGGTGATGATATATACTCAACCGGATTTACGGTTTCACAATTGCCCAACGCGCAACTGGGCTGGGAATACTCGCAGACATTCAACTATGGATTAGACTTTAAAGCATTTGATAACCGCTTGTCCGGTACAATAGAATACTATGTACAGGATACAAAGGACGTTCTCTTACCGGTAGGACTTCCATCAACTTCGGGTGTCAGCAACATCACGGCTAACATGGGCCAGACCCAGAATAAAGGTATCGAGATCACCCTTAACGGTACAATCATAGACAACCTCAACGGCTGGAGCTGGGACCTGGGATTCAATCTGTACGCAAACCGAAATAAACTTGTATCACTTGCATCAGGTCAAATGCGTGACGAGGGCAACTGGTGGTTTGTGGGGCATCCTATTGATGTGATTTATGACTATGAGAAAGTTGGTCTGTG
The DNA here is from genome assembly GCA_946480685.1 of uncultured Flammeovirgaceae bacterium. The sequence continues at coordinate 754 of CAMLLI010000423.1, forward strand.
GCAGGAAGGAGATCCATATCTCAACATCCTTGAACCAGGCTCTGCCAGCAAACCCGGTATGATCAAAGTGAAATATACCGGAGCATACAATGCCGATGGCACTCCGGTAAGAGCCATTAACGCTGAGGACAGACAAATCATGAACATCCAACCGAAATTCCAGGGAGGCTTCAATACACGTGTTGCCTATAAGGGAATTGATTTAAGTATAGTGGGCACGTTTAAGAACGGAGGTATACTTAACAGCACGTTGTATGGATCAGCAGGGTATCTCAATAACCTGAACTCACGGGCAGGAAACAATGTGAGCGTTGATTACTGGACTCCTGAGAACACCGGAGCTAAATATCCTGCTCCGGGTGGCGTAGGCGGTGACAACCCAAAATATGGAAGCACGCTCGGATACTTTGATGCATCATATTTGAAAATCCGCACCATCACCCTTGGGTATAATGTATCGAAACCACTCCTGGCAAAGGCTGGAATCTCTAATGTACGGGTATATATAGCGGTGCAGAATCCATTTGTGATGTTCTCGCCTTATCACGATGAGTCCGGTATGGATCCTGAAACCAATTCGTTCGGGAATGAAAACGCAGCGGTTCCATATTCTGCCAATCTGAGAAGAATACTCACGGTAGGTACCAACACACCTTCAACTCGTAATTACTTGCTTGGTCTCAATTTGACATTCTAAAAAACTTACCATGAAACGTATACCTATAGCATTTGTTAGAGGAGCAGTCTTGATGATGGCTCTTTTAGTAGGATGTACCGATATCTTGAACGAAAAGCCGCGCGCTATTTATACTCCGGAATATTTCAAAACTGAAAATGGTGTATATGGCGGCCTCACCGGAATGTATGCTCATCTGCGCTATATATTTGGCAACGCATACTTTTACAATTCAACACTAACAGGTACAGATGAAGCAACGTGGGGAGCCAGTGGTGCTGGTAGCGGCTTCCAGATTTTTGATCTCTCGGGTGCAGCGCCTATCACGCCTTCCAATAGTGATGCAAGCAACCTGTGGTTTAATGCATTTCCCAACATCAATACAGCCAATGGTGTTATTGAAAATGCTTCGCAGGTAGGAATTTCAGAAGCGTTGATTTCAGAAGCAAGGTTCTTCCGGGCATTCGATTATTTCATGCTCGTTCAAACCTTTGGCGGTGTGCCGCTTGACTTAGGTGCTGGCGAATTAAAGTTTAATACTTCTGTTTCGCGCACATCAAAACGCAATACCGTTCCTGAAGTATATACTAAAGTTATATTCCCAGACCTGCGCGTAGCGGTTGACAACTTACCCGTTACAGGTCGTGTGAAGGGAGCTGTTACTAAAACTACGGCACGTCTTTTCCTGGCCAAGGCTTACCTCACTTTTGGCTGGTGGCTTGAAAATCCCAATGACATTCCAACGTTCCCCGAGGCTGAACGTATAGATCCGGATGGTCACAGCGCACAATGGTATTTCCAACAAGCATACGATGTTGCTACCGCGGCAATCAACGATCCCGGACCGTATGGTTTAATGGAAACTTACTACGATGTGAACCTGGGAGCGAATGATCGAAATAAGGAGATGCTGCTATATGCGGATCACACCGAGACAAGTGAACTCTACAACGGATCAAGCCTGAGTTATGGAAGCGGTGGTGACGCAGATAATTTTGCTGTATGGATGTTGACATGGGCCTATCCAAACATCACAAGTTCCAAAACAGATTGGAGCGCACCGCAGACTGTTAACCCTGTGCAACGTGAAGCAGCGCAGGGGCTGGGACGCCCCTGGGTTCGGATGGCACCACCACACGGAATATTTAAAAATACATTTGCCGATAAGACAAATGATTCTCGTTATGACGGAACATTTGCTACAGTATACCGCGGCAATTGGCCGAAAGCTGGTGTTACCAACGCTTTCTTATACAACGCCAACAATATGCAGGTTACTCCTGGCGACCCCATCCTCACGTTTCTGGATGAAGATCCAGCCACTGCGATAGATTATTCCAACTCAGTTTATAAAAGCAGTGTAGGAGCGGGAATGTTACCGGGTCGGGCCGATTACGTGGTAGCACCCAGTGGCATAAGCAGGTTAGTATATCCGGGTCTTTGGAAGCTGGGTACATATCGTACTGATAACGGAGCAGGATTGGGCCAACCCAATGCGGCTAGTACGCGACCATTTAACATAGCAAAGTTTTCAGAGCTATATTTTATAGCAGCGGAGGCTGCCGTAAAAGGTGCTGCTACAACGGCTGGGCTAAGCGCACGCGACCTGATCAATGTGATACGGGCGCGTGCAGGAAAGTGGCGTTGGGACAACAACGGCAACACAGAGAAGATTGAAGATAATAGCAGTGCGATGACTGCAGCAACGCCGGCGGTGATTGATATAGACTATATATTGGCAGAAAGAACTCGCGAGTATTTTGGCGAAGGTTACCGATGGTATGACCTGGTTCGTACGCAGAAGTGGGACGAACTCGCTGCGACCTATACCATTAGTGGACCGGCTGTAGGTGATCATACACCGGTGACAGTTACAAGAACCATTGAGAAGTTTCATTATCTGCGCCCTGTGCCGCAAGGACAATTGGACAACATGAACATGACCACCGATGAAAAGAATGCGTATCAAAATCCGGGTTATCGGACTACCGATTAAGCCGAACGCAAAAGAACCTACACTTTGAGATTTGGGTAAAGTGAGGCAGGGTCGCTCGGTATACCGAGTGACCCTATATTTTGTGTCCGTTCTATCAGACACACCATGAACACGACTAATGAAATTATGACAAAATATATATCGATACTCTTTACTTTTCTTTGTGTTCAACTGACGCATAGTCAAAATCTGCAGAGCACCGCGACTGATCTGAAACATGCGTCAACATCCACAATTATAACCAACCCCGTTCTGGCAGGTTTTTATCCTGATCCAAGTGTATTGAAGGTAGGAAGTGATTACTATCTCATCAACTCCACATTCGCTTACTTTCCGGGTATTCCAATTTTTCAAAGCAAGGATTTGAAGAACTGGAAACAAATAGGCAACGTCATCAGCCGGCCATCACAAATGAATTTTATGGGCCATCGCATGACACGCGGGTTGTTTGCTCCGGCTATCGATTATCACAATGGTATATATTATGTTACCTGTACACTGATTGACCGTGGAGGGAATTTTGTAGTCACGGCAAAAAATCCTGAAGGGCCGTGGAGCGATCCGGTGTGGCTGCCGGAAGTTAAGGGTATAGATCCCTCGCTATATTTTGATAACGACAAAGCCTATATCGTTTACAACAGTGATGCCCCTGACAACAAGCCGCTATATTCCGGACATCGCACCATCCGGATATATGAATTTAATTATACTGCCTTAAAGGTAATGGGTGAAGAGCGAATTCTCGTGAACGGGGGAGTGGACCTGAGTAAAAAACCGGTATGGATTGAAGGGCCGCATTTCATAAAAAGAAATGGCTGGTATTACCTGTATGCAGCCGAGGGAGGCACGTCAGTTAATCACTCACAGGTAGTCTTTAGATCCCGATCCATGCAAGAACCGTTTGTTCCCTATGAACATAATCCGATCCTCACGCAACGCGATCTGCCGCCGGATCGGAAACACCCTGTTACCTCCGCAGGGCACGCTCAGTTTGTAGAAGGACCCGATGGAAATACCTACGCTATATTTCTTGCAGTGCGACCCTATGCAGGTGATTTTTACAACACGGGAAGAGAGACATTTATAGCACCCGTAACGTGGAGAGATGACTGGCCGGTAGTAAATCTTCAGGGTAAAGAAGTCCGATACCATTACGAGATGCCATATGCCGAAGTAAAGCCAAAAGATATACTTCCGCAGAGCGGAAATTTTGAGTATGAGATACGTTTCAATAAAACCCTTGATCCTTCCTTACTGTTTCTGAGAACCTGCGACAGCACTCGCTTTCGCTTAGATCAGAAGAATGGTCTCGTCTTAAAACTAGCGCCCGAAACGTGTATGGAATTCGGTCATGCATCCTTCATAGGGAAACGTCAACAGCATCTCTATTGTCAAACGGAAACTGAAGTTACCTTTTCTGCATCGTCCGACAACGAAAAAGCCGGACTCATAATTTTCCAAGACGAAAAGCATTTCTATTACCTGTGCAAATCGAGTGAGCATGGAAAGCCTGTTGTCCAACTATATAAAAGT
>CAMLLI010000424.1 GCA_946480685.1 uncultured Flammeovirgaceae bacterium
AAATAAGCAGCTAACTAATAAATATGTAACGGCTCTTATCTGTGACAGAAACGGCAACCTGTGGATTGGCACCGGCGGATACGGTATATATAAACTAAATCTCACCACGCATCAACTCACAAGTTACGGTCTGCAATCCGGTGGCTTCGGAGACAATAAGACTTCTTGTTTGTATGAGGATAAGAGCGGAATGATTTGGGCAGGCTCGGCAGGCAGCGGACTTTTCTATTTCGATGAGATAGCGAAGCGTTTTGTAGTGTTGAGCGAACAAATGAAATCCAACTATATTACCCCTACATCCTACGTCAGCAGCATACTGGAAGACTCCGATGGAATTCTGTGGGTGGGTACAATGTACGGCTTGTATGCTCTGAGGAGAGACCATGACCATGCGTATATATATCAATGGTTTATTCAAACAGATAGTGCAGGTAGTCTTAGTAGCAGTGCCGTTCAGGCTTTGTATGAAGACCATGAGAAGAACTTATGGATTGGCACAACTGACAACGGGTTGAATGTGAAAGCACCGGGTGAGAATGTGTTTAAGCGTTATGGTAAACCGGAAGGACTCGTCAGCAACACAATCCGGGCTATCTTGGCAGACGCGTCTGGCAATCTATGGGTGAGCGCCAACATGGGGCTCTCCAAATTCGATCAGCACACAAAGCGTTTTATTAACTACTCAAGGAAAGATGGTTTGTCTTCCAATGATTTCTATCCCGGCGCGTGTCTTCGCAGCAGTACAGGACAACTCTTCTTTGGGAACAACAATGGATTCAATACATTTTACCCGGATAGTATTCGAAACACAGGCGGGAAACCAAGAGTATATCTGGCGGATATTAAAATCAACAATCAGGCGGTTGGCATTGGCGTGCCAGGCTCACCTTTGACCAAACACATCAGCCTGACTTCAGAACTAGAGTTGTCTTACCAGCAGCGATCGTTCATCATTGATTTTGCCGCGATACAATTCGGGCCTTCTCCACGGCAGAGCTATGCCTATAAGCTTGAAGGTTTTGATAAAGATTGGCATTACACGGGGAGCAACCACGCGGCAACCTATACAAATTTAGATCCGGGTCAGTATATATTTCTGGCTAAAGCGTCTCAAGGTGATGGTACATGGAACGAGCCGCCCACGCGATTGGAAATCAACATCCGTCAGGCACCCTGGAAGACTGCCTGGGCTGTATGTATTTATGTAACGCTCATCGTTGCCTTGATCTTTTTTGCAGTCAAGATCCGGATAGATCGTGTCAGCATGAAGAACCAACTGGCACTTGAAAGGCTGGCTCGCGAACGGGAACATGAACTAAGCGAATCCAAAACACAATTCTTCACCAATATCTCGCATGAATTCAGAACTCCGCTCAGCCTGATTCTCATGCCGCTCGAAAGCCTGATAAGCAGTCATCAGGTGTCAACGTCCGTCAAGGAGCGCGTTAGCACCGCCTATAAGAATGCGAACAAAATGATGCGGTTGGTAAATGAGTTGATGGACTTCAACAAAATCGAAAGCGGCACTTTGAAACTTCATCCGCGTCATGGAGAACTCATAGCGTTCATCACCGAGGTAGCATCCTTGTTCAGTGACGTTGCCGACAAAAGAAATATCACGTTTTCCGTTCGCACGGAATTAACGTTGCTGAAGGGCTGGTTTGACCGCGACAAACTTGAACGAATGCTGGTGAACATTCTTTCGAATGCGTTCAAATTCACACCCGATGGCGGTCAGATCACCGTGATCATCAACGCTAAGTTTACGCGTTTAGAAACGACAGCTGTTCAGTGCCTGGAGCTCATCGTGGTTGACAATGGAATCGGAATGTCGACTGAGGAGCTGCCGCGTATCTTCGATAAATTTTACCAGGCCCAATCTGCCTCCAAAATAACCAACCCGGGAACCGGCATCGGACTCTCGTTGACAAAAGCACTTGTTGAATTGCACCATGGAACCATTGCGGCAGAAAGCTCCCCCGACAAAGAGACCAGGTTTATTATAACACTTCCGATTGATTCAACTGTGTACGGTATAGGAGCGAATGACGAAATGCCACAGGATGTTGTTCCTTTGTACGAAGAGCCTCTTGCCAACAGCAGGCATTTTGCGGAAACTGAAATAGGCAATAAAGATCAGTGTGAAATACTATTGGTAGAAGATAACGAAGAACTGCGGGAATATATAGCTGCAGAGCTTGGCCAGGAATTCAAGGTATGGCAAGCGCGAAACGGACAGGAGGGGGCTTGCATGGCGATTGACAAAACTCCCGATTTGATTGTCAGCGACATTTTAATGTCAGAGAAATCCGGAATCGAGCTTTGCAAGGAAATGAAAAGCAATATCAGAACAAGTCATATCCCGTTCATTCTTCTTACGGCAAGGGCTACTGTAGAAGACCAGATTACCGGAATAGAATCTGGTGCCGATGTCTATATAACCAAACCCTTTAGCGTGCGCTTTCTTTTGACGCATGTCCGTAACTTGATTGAATCCAGGCAGAAACTATATTCACATTTTAGCCAGGATGTTTACCTGATGCCGTCTAAAGTTGCCAGCAATGAAATTGATCAGGCTTTTTTACAGCGTGCCGTTGACTATATCGTTGATCACATCCAAGACGCCCAGCTGGGGGTGGACTCGATCGCAGAACTCTTTAATCTCAGCCGCGTGCAGGTGTACCGAAAGATCAAAGCCCTGACGGGTAAAACCGCAGTGGAATTTATCCGAACCGTCCGACTCAAACAGGCGCTCAAATTGATGGAGACCAAGCAACACACGCTGTCGGAAGTTGCGTACATGACCGGGTTCAACTCCGCTTCCTATTTTACCCGCAGCTTCAAGGAGGAGTACGGCAAAGCGCCCTCTGAATACCTCGGCTTAGCAAGCTAAAATCCATGGCGGCAGCGCCTCATCGTCCTCGCATTTTATCTCTTCCTGGTTCTTTTGCCTTCTCTTTTTTAAACCGATTGCATTGGATTTAGAATTCACTATGGCCATTTCCGTAGAAAAAACGCGGTTTTTCACCTGACGATTTAAAATTAAAAGAGAATGTTCAATTCGTGAAAGGCGTTTTCACGCCTAATGCCAGAGATTGGTTCAACCGTTTGCGCTGATCCGGCCGGCCTCATTGCTCATCGCAAACGCAAAGGTTTACACGAAGTAGAAATCTGACGGTGCTGATTTCAAAACGGGTAAGCTGTGCAGTCAACAAACTCAAACCCAATTCTATGAAAAGAGGAATTCTACAAATCGTTTTAATGGGTGCATGCCCCCGGTATCGCCCAATAGCCTGGCTGTTATTCGTAATAAGTTTGGCTGCTTCCAGTGCGCACGCACAAACTACGGTGCGCGGCAGAATTGTCGATGAAACCGGTAACGGTCTTCCAGGGGTTAATGTCTTGCTAAAAGGAACAACGACAGGTACTACCAGTGATGGCAACGGAGGGTATAGCCTTCAGGTACCCGGTGAAGATGCAGTTCTTGTGTTCTCTTTCATTGGCTATACCGTGGTGGAGGAAACTACGGGCAACCGGAACGTTATTGATGTTACACTGCTACCCAACATTCAATCCCTCACGGAAGTGGTTGTTGTAGGGTACGGAACGCAACGACAGGAGGCTGTTACCGGATCGGTTGTGTCCATGAGTGGAAATGCACTTCGCGATATGCCGTCTCCGAATATCTCACAGGCGCTGCAGGGACGTGCCGTGGGAGTGGATATTTCGCAGACTTCAACCAAACCCGGCACGGCTATGCAAATCCGCGTGCGGGGTACACGTTCGTTGCTTGCCAGCAATGATCCTTTAATTGTACTTGACGGTATTCCATTTGCAGGATCGATTAACGATATCGATCCTAACAGCATTAAGAGTATAGATATTCTCAAGGATGCTTCGGCCACGGCTATTTACGGATCACGTGGTGCCAATGGTGTTTTGCTTATCACAACCAACCGAGGTGCAAAAGGACAGAAAGCACAGGTTTCCTACAACGGCTATCACGGTGTGAAAACGGTATTTGCCAAGTATCCCATGATGAGCGGGCCCGAGTACGCTGCATTACGTGCGGCAAGTGCCCAGAAGTTTAACAACACTCTTGATGAATCAAATGATGTTAATACAGACTGGCAGGATATGATCTACAAGAGTGCGATGGTGACCAGTCACGATCTGGGCATAGGCGGTGGAACTGAAAAAGGTACTTACTACTTCGGAGCTGGGTACTTCCGCGATGAAGCCGTTGTGCCTTTGCAAAATTTCACTCGCTATTCCATGCGCTTCTCGCTGGATCAGGAAATCAACAAGTATATCCGCATTGGTATTAACTCCAATTCCAATTACTCCATTACCAATGGAGACAACGTGCCGGCGGTTGGTATGGCGCTGGGAAGATCTCCTATTGCCAATCCCTACAACGCTGATGGCACCATGAAGGAAATCATTCAGGAGTCGACAACAGGAGCGCAGTGGGTGCCTTCACGGGAGCGATTTGAAAGTTTAGGAGACAAGTATATCGACAGGACGAGAGCCTATGGTACCTATAATACAGTATATACAGAGATCGGCATTCCGGGAGTAGAGGGATTAAAGTATCGCCTCAACCTCGGCCTGAACATGCGACAAAGTAACTATGGCAATTACACCGGAGAAGGCGTGTTTAGTGGTGTGCCGACTACTCCTTCAACTGCAGCCATCAGCAGTACACTGATGACGAATTGGGCCGTTGAAAACCTGCTGACCTATGATCGCAGCTTCGGTAAACATGAAGTAAACGCTGTGCTTTTATACTCTGCACAACAGGAAACCTCGAACACGTCTCGAGTAACAGCACGCGATATACCCGCAGATCAGTTTCAATTCTATAACCTCGGACGTGCCGATGGTGTGATTACGGTTAATCCAGCAGACCAAAACTATACCCAGTGGGGATTGCTCTCGTACATGGGCCGCGTG
>CAMLLI010000425.1 GCA_946480685.1 uncultured Flammeovirgaceae bacterium
AACTGTCCGATTCGTTTTGTACCCGTTGCCAAAGCGAGCGGTTAATCGTGGAGGCCGGATCGCGAACCTGTATATAGGGCGTTATCTTTTGAATCGTGGCGAGATCGAATCCCGGTATAGCCTGTAACTCATATACCGAAAGTAAATATCCGTTGATGAGTCGGTAGTTCAGCAAACTTTTAATTTGCTCTTCGCTGAGAATTTTAAGAAAACGTAATTCTTCATCCGTTGCTTTGTTGATATCGAGCGGATGGGAGAGAAGCTGCGCAAGATTGTCGTATAGTTCTTCGTAATTCAGGTCGAGATCCTGTACACCATAGAGATCGTCTGCAATCTTTTGAAAATCATTTTCGTCAGCGGTAGCGTCCTGCGCGAATGCGTGTAGCCTTCCCGATAGCAGCAGAACCAGCAGTATATATCTCATGAACGTTTCGCTTTCAAACGGTAAGCCACCGTAGCCTGGTGACGGGCTCCCTGTTCGGAGTTTTGCATAAAGGCATAGTCGAGGCGAAATTTCTCGGGCTTGAAGCCGAGTCCAATAAAGGCAGCATTGGGATCTAGGTTGAACCCGGTACGAAACCAGAACTTTTTATAGAACGCATATTCAAGTCCGGCCTTCCACACCGGTGTATATTCGAGATCTTTTTCAAGCTCCGCTGTTATGAGTAATTTATCAGAAGGCGTAAAGGCTATACCTGTGGTGAGAATGGCAGGAAGCCGTTCGTCATCCTCCGAAAGTGCTGGCTGATTGATATTGGTAATATAGGCTCCGATCGAGAACGCAGGCGATAAAGTAGCAATGCCGCCAAAGCCAAGACTCAACACGCCTTTATTACCAAAACCTTCCGCGTGATATTGTATATAGTTTACGCGTATGCCGAGGGAAGCAAGACCGAATGTATTGCTGAATCCGGCCGTGACGAGTTGTTCATTGTAGAGATCATCGCCAAAGCGAAATATACCTATACCGGTAACTCCGAAGGGTATCGGCAATGCAGCAACAGCCGCCATGGTATTGAATGCTGCTATACCGGGACGCGCCAGGTATGTACAGGCGGTAGTAATCTGATTTACTTTGGCAAGACCGCCTATATTATTGAAGACAGACCATTCATCGGTGAGGGCAGCGGATGCGAAACCCAATCCCTGCGCACGTGCTCCCATTTGTGTAGCGGAACTTTGCGCGCATAAAGTATACGATATACATACCAGGCAGGCTATAAGTAAAGATTTAATCACAACGTTTTTAATTGATACGGGCTAAAAGTAGCGGCTTGTAAACCATTGCTCCAAGCAAAACGAAGAAGATATTAATGCGGTATCAAGACGAAATATAGCGTCCCTGTTATGGAATGAAGTTGTCTGTTATTTATATACTATATATGGTGCTATATATAGCGTGGCGGATAAAATATACCGTATAAATCCGGTGTGCTATAGATTGTGTTACTCCACGCTGATCTCTTTCGCAAGACCCATCGCGTTAAAGCGAATGGCTAGTCTTAAAGCACTGTCGGGATGTTGTTCGCACTCCGGTGCCGGTTGCAGGTAGTAATAGTAGAATTTCTGGTTGCGCTTATAGAGTTCGTTACGATCGGGCTTACCCAATACCTGCACAATTTCCATTTCACTCAGACCAAGCAATGCTGTCTTTTGTTCTTTCAACGCTTCGATGGAATTTGCACGGGCGCCACTGCACCCGTTCTTGTCGGCCGTCCATACTTCGGTTTCAATACCTTTTAATTCCGGTAACGGCTTTCTGCACGACAGGCACATCAGGCATACCAGCAGACAACCAACACTAAGACTTCTCATGCGTACGAATAAAATAAAACCAGCTTGCTGAAATTATAAAATATAGTGCACCCACACCGTATAACCATTCCGGCCAGGCATTGAGATACACTGCTATCGTTAGGATGGCCGGGTATAAAATAATGCGAAGCCATTCGGCCCACTTAACCCAGGTTCTTCCTTCAAATAACACGCTGCAATTTACAACCACAACCGAGACGAGGATAGTAATAAACACATTTTCTGTTGTTGTAAAACGATCGCTGCCATCAGCCTGCTTCTGACTGAACAGAAATAACGCAGTACCTGCCAGGCAAAGTACATATTGAAAGAGTACATAAGCAGTCAACGGCAGTGCAGAAGGCGTTTCGTATTTCCGGTACGCGGCTTTATCAATAGCAGGTGCAGGCCGGTAGCCACCCAGGTAGTCGGGGAGCCATCCCTGTTTTTTTAAGAGGTAGCGGACACGGTCGCTCCATTTCGGAATGCGCTGCAGATCTTTTTGCATATCTACATAGTGACTTACGTTGGCAAACACTGCGTTCCAGCTGTTCAGTGGTTTGGTAATGCCATACGTGGGCTTCTCTTCCTCTGCCTGAAAGGTGCCGAACATTCTGTCCCAGATGATGAGCGACCCCGCGTGATTCTTATCAATATACTTCGGATCACGACCATGATGCACGCGATGATGAGAGGGTGTATTAAAGATATATTCAAACCATCCGAGTTTGCCGATGGTCTCGGTATGGATCCAGAATTGATAGAGCGTGTTTAGTGAAGAGACCAGTACAAAGTCGAGCGTTTCAAAACCGAAGAAAGCAATGGGAAGACTGAATCCGAAGGTCCACACCACTTGCAACGAACTCTGGCGCAACGCTACCGATAAATTATACTCTTCACTTTGATGATGCACAACATGGCCGCCCCAGAATAGATTTACCTCGTGGCTCATGCGATGTGCCCAGTAATAGGAGAGGTCTACCAGCAGGAAAAGTATAAGCCAGTATAGCGCGTTGCGTTCCCACGTAACGAGTGTATAGTGCTCGAATAAATATTGGTATGCGCCTACTGCGAATATCTTCAGAAATAATCCTGAGAGTTGTTGTGTAATGCCGCAGCTCAGGTTGGCAAGGGTATCGGGCAGGCGGTAAAGTTTTTGATGCGTAAAGCGTTCGATCAGCAACTCAATGCCGATCAGTAAAAAGAAGATCGGGATGGACAATACAATCGGGTTCGGGCTCATGGTGGTTTAGGTTGTAGTTGCAGTTACGATCTATGTTTTCATACGTGTTGAATGGGAAAGGTGAAAGTTTTAAAAAACAAAAAGCGATAGTAGGAGATACCATCGCTCTTCTGATTTTTTCAGAATAAAGATCAGTTTCCGCTGAAGAGATTTTTTTGGGCGTCTTCAACTTTGTTTTCAGCAGCTTCTTTTACTTCTGCTGCTTTTTCTTCAATAGCATTTACTACAGAAGTTACTTTTTCTACCACTGCATCTTTAAACTCGGTAGCTTTCTCTACAGCTGCAGCAGACAAGTCGGTAGCCTTCTCAACTACAGCTGTCTTAACGGCCTTAGCCTTGGTTGCTACTTTACTGGTAAATGATTTCTTCGCAGCCTTCTTCGGAGCTTTTGCCGGTGTTTTCTTCGCTGCTTTCTTAACAGCCTTCACGGCTTTTTTAGCAGCTTTCTTAGGAGCTTTTGCAGCTTTCTTAGCGCTCTTTTTTGCCGCCTTCGGTGCCTTCTTGGCTACCTTTTTAGCGGCCTTCTTAGCAGCTTTCTTCGCTGTTTTTTTAGCAGCTTTCTTAGATGTTTTCTTTGCTTTTTTTACCATAGCGGTGAAATGTTATGTATTAGGTACCGAAAAGTTAGTTAATAATCTTTTTACTTGTAAAAGAATATATAGATTTTATTCAAAATATATCTCCCCGTGTAGCACATGGTATACTTTGCTGCAGGTATTGCTATGCACTATACCAGCGCATGTTACTTCCGCTACCAGCGCCTCCAATACCATTTGCCTTCTGGAAAATATAGCATTCTCTTCGTACCCGATGTTGGCGGTCTGCGTGTATAGATTGCGTTAATATAGCTGAAAACAACGCTTTTAACGGCAGTGAACAGATATAGCATGGGGCGTTACACCACCACACCGGCAGCGCGATCGGCAGTCACTTCCTGTATCTGTATACCACATTTCTTGTCTGCGTGCATGCGCGGAATGTTGTGGCGGATCATCTCGTTCTCAGCCCAGTTGCTTAACAGCTTGATGAACGGTATAAGCTCACGACCACTATCCGTAAGTTGATACTCTACCCGTGGCGGAAGTTCTATATACTCATGACGTGTTATCAGTCCGTCATCTTCCAGTTCCCGTAAGGCCTGCGTTAACATTTTGGGTGTTATACCAGTCACCGCTTTTCGCAGCTGGCCATAGCGCAGCAGCCCTTCGCCCAGGTGCCAGAGAATACGGCCTTTATGTTTACCGCCGATGCGCTGAAAACCATAGTCAACCGAGCATTGAGGTGCAGTGTCTTTTTGCTTCTTCATATAGCTGAAAATTTTTTCTGACTGATTATCACCGTTAGTATCCTTTTGGTGCGCAGGGTACCAAAAAGTGCATACTTGATAGCGGCTTCATCGTCACGTTAGTTTGCTTCATCATGTAACGCAATTTTTATGAAGACGATTCAATCAGACAAATTTGGAATTGAAAATTTAAAGATCACATCAACTCCGAAACCAACACCCGGCCCTCACGAAGTGCTGGTAAAGATAGAGGCTGCATCGCTGAATTACCTCGACCTGATGGTGATCAACGGACAGTATAATCCTCAACTTCCGTTGCCACACATTCCCGGTTCTGATGGCTCCGGCACTGTGGAAGCAATTGGAAGCGATGTAACACTTTGGAAAAAAGGAGATCGTGTCACCACACATTTCATTCAGCAATGGATCAGCGGAAGCAAAACACCGGAAGTGTTTTTAAGTCGTACAGGACTTGAACATCCGGGAGTACTGCGAGAGTATATCTCCATTCCTGAAACCGCGCTTGTACGCACGCCCGATATACTTTCGGCAGAAGAAGCCTCTACATTACCAATCGCAGCACTCACAGCCTGGACGGGATTATTCGAATACGCGCGTTTAAAACCC
>CAMLLI010000426.1 GCA_946480685.1 uncultured Flammeovirgaceae bacterium
ATATTGCGCGACTATTGTCGTTCTTCACTTCGTACAGATAGCCCATCACGTAGCAGATCCAGTTGTTGCGCTGGCCACTGCTATAGGCACGTTCATACCAGTTTAACGCTTCGGTATATTTCTCCTGATCATAATATACATCACCCAGCAGTTGCATGGCATCGAGGTTGGATGCATTTTGATTAAGAAGTGTAGTGAGCTCTGTTTCGGCCGCGCGATAATTCTTCTGATCGAAGTATATGCGTGCCTTATTCATTCTGGCATCTTCGTTCGCAGGATTTTTTAATAATACCTGCTCATACATCATTACGGCTGAATCCAGTTTATGCATATTCCAGGCGGTGTTACCCATTTCAAAAAGTACCTCCTCGTTATCCGGATGTTGTTGTCTGTACCGGTCGTAGTATGCATACGCTGAATCATATTGCCCTGCATTGCTAAATTCCAATGCTGTCTGCCAGTTTTGATCGGGCACTTCAGCGTCATCAGGTGATGTAACGATATTAAGTACAATCACCAGCGCGATGGAGAAAACAAAAACAAAGATGATACTAGCCACCACCGTTTTCTTTTTTTGTTCGAAGGGCTGGGTATATTTTCCGGGATCATTGCTTTTTGAAAATCCTTTTGACGAAGTATAGGAGCGGCCAGTCTTTTGATAAGAATCTTCGCGGTACTCATACGCCCCCGGCCGTTTCTGCCAGGGCCATGTGAGCAATCCCAACACAACAAAAGAGATAATTACACCCAGCAGGATGTATACTATAAAAGCGCCTACCGACCAGACCAGTGCCAGCACAAAAAGAAAGGCTATAGCCAGTATAAAATATAGCCTGGCACGCTTTCGTTTTTGTTCTGAAGTGGCAGACGCTTGCATACTGTTCTGTTTAGTTCATGTGTGTTGTCAGTTCCTTCTCGTCAATGCGAATATCATCTTCACCTACTTCATCGAACGGATGCTCGAGGTGATCCTGTATATTATCCAGACTCACGAGGATAAAGCTGTACAGTACGGGCATTACATATTCCAGGTGAGCAGAAAAGTCATTGAAGGTACTGGCAAAGTAAGGCCCGTAGATGATCGGAAATATATAGATGAATACTTTGCTATAGGCACGCAACGTTACGGGGGTGCGATATGCGTGGATGATCTTCAGGTTATCGAACGCAATAATCATTTTACTGATATACTGGTTGATGCGCGAGATCTCGCCACTCTGCACGCCATACTTGCGCATCTCCACCGTCATAGACGATAACTGCGAAAAATACTGAAACACTTTTCGCTCGTTGTTCTGAATATCGTGCTCGTGCTTTGTTGTGAACATATCGCGCATTAACACCACCATCGACTCAATAATTATTCGTGTACGTTGCGGCAGGTCATGTTCTTTATCGGCAGTCCAGTCGCGGGTAGCATAATATATAGCCAGCGCATGTCCTTTAAAATCAGAGAAACGTTGCAGGGCTGTTTCACGCCTGTTATAGGCAGAGCCTATGGAAAACACTACCGGAAAAACAATAGCCACCCCAACCAGCATATCAGGAAACTTTGCCGTAAGCCCGGTGTGGTAACATATATAGGTTGAAATAACGGCAAGGGTTGTAATGATGAGCGTTTTATAATTAATGATCAGAAAGAAGCTTCGTAATACTTTCTTCATAGGCAAAGTGAAAGATTTAATAATCGTTTAATGCCTGTAAAATTAATGTAAAAAACCAAAAGCCCTTTGCAGGGCTTTTAGGTGGGGCTCCAACGAAATCCAACAAATTTATTCTTCCAGTATCTCTACTTCTACGCGAACATTTTTCTGTGCGCTGGGTCCGCGTTTGTCATATATAGGACGCTTGCCTCCCCACGCTTTCAGCTCAACTCTGTTCTCGGCAATTCCTTTGGATACGAGGTAATCTTTTATAATCGAAGCTCGGTTATACGATAAGTCTTTTGCCGAGCCCATGCCTTGCTTGGAACCATCGAGCGAGAAGAAATTTTTATCAGGTCCCATCGTAATCATTTTACCATGATAGTTGCCATTGGTGTGGCCATGCAGGCGTATTCTATAGCGTGGGTTTTCCTGTAACAACTGGAGCAGACTGTTCAACTCGTATGTAGACTCCGGACGCATAATCGCTGCATCATTAAAGAAGTATACATTGTACAGAGTCGCTATATCTCCTTTATGATAACGTACCAGGTCGAAGTTTACCACTAGCGTAGTTCCCATCAAATCTATGTAAGACTTCACTGTATCTGCCAGCGGCAATGGGTAGTTTATCTCTTGTTGTATTTTTCTATAGCCAAACGCTTCGCATATCAGCGTAAGCTGACCGGATTTACTTTTAGGATCAGGCAGTAAAAGATATTCGTTTCCTTTTACACGCGTTATAGCCTTCGAGCGCTCCGTATCAACAACCTGCACATAGCCATCAACAATGCGATTGTTCCGTGCATTGTATAAACTCAGGAACACTTCTGTGTTGCCCAACGTCATCGGGTTGTATTGTTTAATCGGAGGGTTATCCGTTACTTCAATAGTATCTGTAGCAGTTGAGTCTGGTGTTGCGGCCGGAGTTGTGCCGTTATTATTGTTATTGTCCTGCGGATGTTGCTCATTTCCATTGGCCGGCACTGTCTCGTGTGGCTTCACTTCAGCTGGCGGAGGTGTTGTCTGCAAGGCCGGTATATATCCAGGCACTACACGCACCCACGCATCTTTAAATTTACCTTGCTTGCGTGTAGCCGTCATGTATAACAACGACTCTTTTAGCGATGTAAAATATTTCAGATAGACGAAAAATAATTTCTTGCTGGCGTTGTATCCGTACTCTGCAGAGGTTCCCTGCTGCCGTAGCTCCTCCACATATTTCTGGGCTACGCTTTCGCGAGATGGAGCATAAGCAGCCACCACTACGTAATACCCGGGTGTTAATTCTTTTGATTGAGTAACTAAAAAAGAGGTGGTAAGGACGAAGAGCGCTATTAGAAGCAAACATCCGGCAAAATTCTTCATGTAAGGATAGGATAGGTTTACTAACAATATTATTTAAAATATTGGAATTTTCCTCTCTTTCTCCCGATTCAAGTTTTTGCAACCGGATTTTTAAGGTGTGCTTTTAAAGCGTTCTTTGAGAAATCCTGCACCATAACCGCCCAGCTGCAACAGTGCCGAAGGCACCGATAAAATTGCTACAAGCAGGTTTTTGTTTTCATACAATGAATGCAGAAAGATTGCTGCGAGGTAAAACAGCCAGCCGCCAAAGGCAATCGCGAAGAGCGTTATATCAATAAATGGCAACAACAACATCAGGCCTGTGCCCAACACAAAAAATGAAGGGAACCAGTGTGTGATCTTTATTTCCTCGGGATGTACTTTACCTACGAGCGCACGGCCGCGGCCAAAGTTAAATACCTGGTTATAGAACTGCGAGAAGTTGGTTCTGCGCTTGTGGTATACATATGCTTCCGGAATAAGGCCAACATGAAAGCCTGCCTTCTTCATGCGAATGCTGAACTCTATATCTTCTGCAAAGCGATCAAATTTAAATCCTTGTGTTGCCTCGTATACCTTGCGTGATATACCCATGTTAAAGCTGCGCGGCTGAAACCAGCCTACACGTTTCTTTCCACCGCGTATACCCCCCGTTGTTAACACAGATGCCATGGTATAACCCATTGCGCGTTGCACGAGTGTAAAATTTTGGTGAGCACGATCAGGACCACCCCAGGCATCCCATTGATTTTCCTGGAGCGATTTATCAACAGCTTCGAAGTATCCCGGAGGTATAATACAATCGGAGTCAAACACAACGAGGTAGCTACCGGCCGCACGCGCATAACCGAAGTTGCGTGTTGGTCCCGGACCTGTGTTGGACTTGAAGAAATATTGAATGGATAATTTATCGCGATACCGGTCCGCTACAGTCTCGCATCGTACCGTTGAACCATCTTCCACGATAAGGACATCAAAGTTCTTTACCATTTGATGCGTGAGGCTCTCCAGCAACTCTTCAACTTCCTGCGGACGATTATATACCGGTATAATGACAGAATACTTGGGCGGCATAGCTATACAGCAACGTTAGTTCGACACCTTCTCGGCTGCATCCATTCCTACTTTCTCGATCACGAGGTAATCGCGTTTGGAGAATGATTGCATGGAGATCATTTCAGCAAGAAAGCCTGTAACAAAAAGCTGCACACCAATCACGATCGCCACCAATGCCAGGAAGAATAGCGGCTGGTCGGTAATATCACGTTTGATCGGAATCTTGGAGAAATATAGGGCATCCATTTTATCCCAGATCACCTTGATGGTAAATACAAAACCAATGAGGAAAGATATAGTACCCAGTGTTCCGAAAAAGTGCATGGGCTTCTGGCGGAACCTGCTCACAAATGTGATCGACAGTAAATCGAGGAAGCCATTAATAAAACGTTCGAGTCCGAATTTAGTGGTTCCGAATTTACGTTCGCGGTGCTCCACTACTTTCTCACTTATCTTGGTAAAGCCGGCCCACTTCGCGATCACGGGTATATAGCGATGCATCTCTCCGTATACCGTAATGTTCCGTGTTACGGTAGCCTGGTACGCTTTCAAACCACAGTTAAAATCGTGGAGCGGAATACCGGAGAGTTTACGGGTGACGTAATTGAAAAACTTGGACGGTATAGTTTTCGACAACGGATCATGGCGTTTCTTCTTCCAGCCGGATACAAGGTGGTAGCCATCCTGTGTTACCATGCGGTATAGCTCGGGTATCTCATCCGGACTATCCTGCATATCGGCATCCATGGTAATAATTACTTTACCTTTTGCTGCGCGAAAACCGGTTTGCAATGCTGCAGATTTACCGAAGTTCCGGTTGAAACGAATGCCTTTGAAGCGTTCATCAGCCGCATTCACCTTCGTTATCTGCTCCCACGTGCTGTCGG
>CAMLLI010000427.1 GCA_946480685.1 uncultured Flammeovirgaceae bacterium
CCACAATAACAATAGCATTGTTCAGATCACCACCACGGATCAGGTTGTTCTTATATAGCATTTCAAGCTCATGCAGGAAGCAGAATGTTCTGCACGAAGCGATCTCTTTCTCAAACTGACGGATGTCGGTAATGGAAGCATGCTGACTGCCCAGTACAGGCGAGTTGTAATCGATCATTACCGTTACGCGGTAATCATCCAGCGGAAGCGCAGCGATCTCTACATTGCGTGCTGCTTCACGATAGAAGAGAGGCTCCTGTACTTCGAAGAAATCACGCAGTGCGTTTTGTTCTTCCGTACCTGCACCTTTCAATACTTCTACAAACTGAATGGAACTACCATCCATGATCGGGCACTCGGGGCCGTCAAGTTGTATCAGTACGTTATCTATTTCGAGTCCGGTGAGGGCTGCGAGTGTATGTTCTATGGTGCTTACTTTAGCACCGCTTTGTTCGATGGTTGTACCGCGCGACACATCGGTAACATTATCACAGTCGGCATCGATGATCGGTGAACCCGGCAGATCGATGCGCTGAAATTTCACGCCGTGGTTTGGCTTCGCCGGCAGAAACGTCATGTTTGTTTGAACGCCTGTGTGCAAGCCAACCCCTGAAAGGGTCACGGACTTTTGAATTGTTTGCTGTTTAATATTAAGCATGGTCTGGAAAAGTGGGCAAAGTTAATTCCATTATCCAGATATTCCAATTTTGGAAAGGAATAGCCTTGCTTCACCATTTTTCAGGCGAAACGCTTAAACTATATCAGCGTGGAAGTGGTTGATTTCTACTGCTCTACCTTCGACAGTACTTTCTTCTCGAGTTCGCGGAGGCGCTCGTTGAGATCCGGCAATTTTTTGAAGACCGCGTATGATTTGAAATACTCCTTCACATCGAAGGCGGGGGAGCCTATCATTTTCATTCCCTCATCTTTGATTGATTTGGATATACCAGCTTGTGCACCAAAGCTTGTGTTGTTGGCAATGATGAGATGTCCTGCAAGACCAACCTGTCCGGCAAGAACACAGTTGTCGCCAATCTTGGTAGAGCCTGATACACCGGTCTGTGCAGCGATCACCGTGTTCTTACCGATCTCAACATTGTGAGCAATCTGTATCAGGTTGTCGAGTTTAACACCCTGGTGAATAATGGTGGAGTCACCAAACAGTGTAGCACAATCAATAACGGTATTCGCACCAATGGTTATGTTGTCTTCGAGTATAACATTACCGAGTTGAGGTATTGTTTTATAGGTGCCATCTTCCTGCGGGGCAAAACCAAATCCATCACTGCCGAGCACAGCGCCCGAGTGAAGCACACAATTGTTACCGATGCGGGTGCCTGAGTATATCTTTACACCGGCATGTATAATGGAATTGTTACCAATCACTACATCATCACCAATGTAAACATGCGGATGTATCTTTACGTTATCGCCAATCTTTACCTTACTGCCGATATAGGAGAAGGCACCACGGTAAATATTGTTACCTGTTACCGAGTTCTCACCGATATAGCTTGGCTGCTCGACACCGATTTTCTGGAAGTTGATCATCTTATGATACTCCTCCAGTAAAGCTGTAAAGCCGCTATACGGATCATCCACCAGGATAAGGTTCGTAGAGATCTCTTTACGCGGAACGAAATCTTTTTTTACAATAACAACAGAAGCCTGGGTAGTATAGATATACTGCTCGTATTTAGGATTCGACAGAAATGCCAGTTGTCCTTTTTTGGCATCCTGAATCTTCGCGAGCATATTTATCTTCTCATTGCCATCTCCCTGCACCTGGCCACCCAGCATGGCAGCTATCTGATTTATAGTAAATTCCATGTGTCGTTTTAGTCGTTGGTGGATCGTTTAATAGTTACCGGTTATCTGTGCTTGATGAGCAGAACAATATGCATAAAGATTCTGTGCAAACAAGTAACATTTAAAAGGCAATGGATAACGAATCTCACAAAGATACATTTTTGGGCCAGCAGAGGTAGTTTTTTTTGACGATTTTGCTAATGGCTTTGATGTTCGGAAGATCCGAAGCATGCGCGATGTCCAGCAGCTCGCCACTCTTCATCAGTATATTGATCTGCTGCCCCTCGGTATAGGCCTCGTTGGTAACGGTGCCATAAGAGTATAGATAGGATGTTTCCGCCCGCAGCGTTTTATACTCACTGGCAATTCCTTCACGTATTTTTTCAATAGCACTTTTATCGATCGGCTCCTGGCTCAAGCGAATCTGAAAAAGATTACGCGTCAGTAACATTTCCGATAGCATCGCGAGTATTTCATCAGGATGATTACGCCAGCACTTCATCGCGCCCCATATATCACTGTCATCGAGTTGTCCGAATAAACGAAGAAGCTTGTCGCCTTCCTGGAAATCGGACAGGGTATAATCATGTTGAAGAAAAGATGACAGTGCTTCACTCGCATATAGGTTCTCGCCGGCATGCATCAGCGTCTGCGCTCTGCGAATGGTATTCACCAGCATACGCTCAGCACTTACGGATACTTTGTGTAGATATACCTGCCAGTACATAAACCTGCGCGCGTTCAGAAAATTCTCGATGTTAAGTATACCTTTCTCTTCCACCACGAGTTCATCGTTATGGATACGCAGCATCGCGATGATACGCTCTACACCAATGTTACCTTCGTGCACACCGGTAAAGAAGCAGTCGCGCTTCAAATAATCGAGACGATCTATATCCAGCTGACTCGACACCAGTTGATGAAAGAACTTACGGCTATAGCTGTTCCTGAAAATTTTTAAAGTAAGATCAAGCGCTCCGTTAAATGCTTCGTTCAGATTTTCCATGAAGAGATACGAGAGGCTCTCATGCTTTACTCCCGGCAACAACGAATATTCCAGCGCATGCGAAAAAGGTCCGTGCCCTATATCATGGAGTAATACCGCAAGTTGAGCGGCCTCATATTCTTCCGGATCTATCGTTGCACCTTTACTCCGCAGGGTGTCCAATACTTTGCCCATCAGGTGCATCGCTCCTAACGCATGCTGAAAGCGAGAGTGATGCGCAGCCGGGTACACAAACTCGGTTAAGCCAAGCTGTTTGATATGGCGCAACCGTTGAAAATAGGGGTGAGAGATTATATCGAAAACAAGTTCGCTGGGTATAGTAATAAATCCGTATACCGGATCGTTGATTATCTTCTTCTTATTCATGAACGTGCACTCCGCGTTTGTCGGGTAATTTTACCCGTTGGTATAAAAAATTAGTTGTTACCCGACAGTTTGTAAAAAACATACAACGAATAACGATTAACGGATAACCTGTAACGGTATAATCCGTAACTTCCGAAAAAATATTCAGATCATGCAAAGATATAGCATTTTGTGGGCGGACGATGAGATTGATTTACTGAAACCACACATCCTTTTCCTGGAGCAACGCGGGTATGATATAACACCGGTAAACAATGCTTCGGATGCCGTGGAGATGAGCGATGAAAAACACTTTGATGTAGTTTTCCTGGACGAGCACATGCCGGGCATGTCGGGACTGGAAGCACTGAGTATAATTAAAACCAACAAGCCGAATCTTCCCGTGGTAATGATTACCAAGAACGAGGAAGAACATATCATGGAAGAAGCGATCGGTTCCAAGATTGCCGATTACCTCATCAAGCCGCTCAACCCGAGCCAGATATTACTCTCCGTAAAAAAGATACTCGATAACAAACGGCTCGTGATTGAGAAGACGAACCTGAACTATCAGCAGGAGTTTCGGAAGATCAGCATGGCGTTTATGGATGACATGAACCACGAGCAGTGGGCTGATATCTATAAGAAACTTGTTCATTGGGAGTTGCAGATGGATCAACCTGATAACCAGGAGATGGGCGATGTACTCGATATGCAGAAGACGGAAGCGAATGCTAACTTCTCCAAGTTCATCACGCGTAATTATGAGTCGTGGCTCAACAACCCGAATGCCGATAAACCGCTGCTCTCGCATCAGCTCATGAAGCGTAAAGTATTTCCGGAACTGGGTGGTAAACCTGTATTCTTTGTGTTGATTGATAACCTGCGCATCGATCAGTGGAAAGTTATCGAGCCGATCATTGCCGAATACTTTACGATTGATAAAGAAGAAAACTATTACTCCATTCTTCCTACGACAACCGCGTATGCGCGCAATGCTATATTTTCAGGACAGCTTCCTTCGGAGATGGCCAAGACGCACCCTGACCTGTGGGTAGGTGAAGATGAAGAGGAGGGTAAGAATAACTTTGAAGACGAGTTCCTCGCCAAGCAGTTGAGACGAAACAATCTCAACATCAAAATGTCTTACCACAAGATCAAGAACATGGAAGAAGGCCGAAGCCTGGCCGACACGGTGAACAATCTTTTCAAGAACGATCTGAATGTTATAGTATATAACTTCGTGGATATGCTCTCGCACGCGCGCACCGATATGGCGATGATACGCGAGCTGGCACCCGATGAATCTGCGTATCGTTCCATAACACGTTCGTGGTTTTTACACTCACCGTTGTTTGATATACTCAAGAAGATCTCGGAGAAAGATGTGAAGGTTGTGATCACCACCGACCACGGCACCATCCGCGTGAAGCGTGCCTTTAAAATTATAGGCGACCGGAACGTGAACACCAACCTGCGCTATAAACAAGGCAAGAACCTCGGCTTTGATGGCGATAAGGTGATGCACGTTACCAAACCCGAAAAATTATTTTTGCCGAAGCCCAATGTTTCAACATCCTACGTTTTTGCCACAGAAGACCAGTTTTTTGCATACCCGAATAACTTTAACTACTACGTTAACTTCTATAATGATACCTTTCAGCACGGTGGTATAAGTCTGGAAGAGATGATCATTCCTATAATTTTCTTAACTTCGAAAAATGTGTCATGATCAAAGAAGGATTGGTTTACCGGCAGGTAGACCTTG
>CAMLLI010000428.1 GCA_946480685.1 uncultured Flammeovirgaceae bacterium
TATACTCATTCTTATATTCAGCATCGCATTCCCGATCGGGAAGTTATTTGCTACCAAGTTTTATTTACTGGGAAATGAACGCTGCCGAAATAATAAACTGGTTCGCTTCTTTGCATTCAAGTCGGGCAAGTGGAGCATGGCTGATGTTAATGTTGTGGCGATCTTTATGGCGTATATAGGTTTCAAAGGTATACTGGATAGTCAAATGGCGCATCTTAATTTGCAAACTGATTCGCTGGCGAGCATCTCTACCAATGAGACATCTTTACAACCCGGGTTTATTCTCTTCGTGACTTTTGTTTTGTTTGGATTGATCCTGTCTGTCATTCTGCAATACATCACATCGGCTGCCTGCAAACAGGAAAAAGAGCAAGTGCTGGCCAAGCCGGTAAGTCATGCTATAGCGTGAGTTTTTTTGCCGGCAGAGGGCGCAGATCAACGCAGAAAAATATCTATGTATTTCTGGTATTTACTGCCTTTATCTGCGTGTAATCTGCGTCTTCTGCGGGACAACAATGCATTCACACCGTATATATAATTTCCTTCTGCGATAAAGCTGCTGTGTTGTAATTTATTTCCGTTTTAAACCCAACCTATGAAACGGAAACCCACCCTTACCTTATTGCTTGGTATACTGTTGATCGCGTGTCGGCCTGCGAAAGATGAAAGCGTCTCAGCCGATACACATGCTTACCTCGAAGAAATTACCATCCGCCAGCTACAACAAGGGTATCGAGAAGGTAAATATACCATAACCACTGTGGTAAAAGATTACCTCGCACGCATCGATGCGATTGACAAGAATGGTCCGAAGATCAACTCGGTCATCTGTATAAATCCGGATGCATTGCAGATTGCCGAACAACTTGAAAAGGAGTGGAAGGAAGGAAAGGTCCGCGGCCCTCTCCATGGTATACCGATCATTCTGAAAGATAACATTGACACACACGACAAGATGCCGAACACGGCCGGTGCTATAGTACTTCGTAATTCATTTCCGGCACGCGATAGTTGGGTTGCTCAAAAACTGAGAGCGGCCGGTGCTGTTATCATTGCCAAAGCAAACCTGAGTGAGTGGGCTAACTTTCGTGCAGATATGTCGTCAAGCGGTTGGAGTGGTGTAGGAGGACAGACGCGTAATCCGTATGTACTCGATCGTAATCCGTGCGGATCAAGTTCAGGTTCGGGTGCTTCCGTAGCGGCTAATCTTTGTGTCGTAGCAATCGGCACCGAGACAAACGGATCTATAGTTTGTCCTGCAAACAACAATGGCATTGTGGGGTTGAAGCCAACGGTTGGTCTGATCAGTCGCAGTGGAATTATACCGATCTCCTTTACACAAGATACACCCGGCCCGATGGGACGCACTGTAGAAGATGTAGCCATTGCGTTGGGAGCGTTGGCCGGTATAGATACAGCAGACAGTAAAACACTTAACCCAGAAGCTATATTTCATACAGACTATACCAGGTTTTTGAAAGCTGATGGATTGAAAGGAAAACGCATCGGCTTGTTGAAAGATATAGCGGGCTATCATGCACGCGTAGATACGTTGATGAAGAAGACCGTTGCGTATCTGAAAAGTCAGGGCGCTGAAGTAATAGAAATTGACGAACCCGTAGGTAAAGGAGCAGGGCAGCCTTCGTTCCAGGTATTGCTTTATGAATTTAAAGACGGACTCAATAAATACTTTGCAGGACTCAGCAACGCACCTGTAAAAGATCTGCAGCAGTTGATCGAGTTCAATAAAAAAGATTCCGTGGAGCTTCGCTACTTCGATCAGAAGTTACTCGAGATGGCGCAGGCAAAAGGTGATCTTGAGACACCGGAGTATAAAGAATCACTCGCAGCCATGCACAAGGCTACACGCGAAGAAGGCATCGACAAGGTTATGGCGAAATATAGTCTCGATGCATTGATGGCTCCCACCGGATCACCCGCCTGGAAGACTGACCTCATCGATGGTGATCATTTTATGGGAGGTAGCTCATCCGCTGCTGCTATAGCCGGCTATCCTTCCATAGCTGTGCCCATGGGTTTTATTGATGAGCTTCCGGTAGATGTATCATTCTTCGGTAAAGCGTGGAGTGAACCTGTATTGCTGGAGATTGCTTATGCTTACGAGCAAGGCACCAAACACCGCAAAGCACCACGCTACATTCCGTCCAATTAAAAAGCTGAGCGTGTTTAGGTTGGTTTGCCTAAAGGTTTTAAAATGTTACCTTGCAGCACCTGACCTAAACACGTTTAGTTTTATGATTGGTTTTTATACACCACTCCTGGCCCTGCAGGTGTTCTGCCTGTATCACGCATATCGTAATCATGTTGAACAACGCTGGTATTGGTTCATTATATTTTTTCCGGGTATAGGCTGCGCTATGTATCTCTATCACAATTTTTATAGTCGCAGGAGTATAGAAACAATAGCGGAAGGAGTGAAGGGTGTTGTAAACAGCAACTATAAAATCGAGCAGCTCGAAAAAGCATTACGCTTCAGCGATAACATCACCAACAAAACAAACCTGGCCGATGCCTATGTAACCTGCGGCCGTTATGACGAAGCGCTTACTTTATATAAAGAATGCCTTACGGGATTTATGGCCGATGATCCGGTTATCCGCATTAAGGTATTATTCACATCATTCCTGAAAAAAGATTACGAAGCTGCCGTTGCTTACGGAGAAGCACTTGAATCCGAGAAGCGTTTTCAAAAATCAGAAGAGCGTGCTGCGTATGCCTGGGCATTGCATTACACTGGTAAAAGTGAGTTGGCAGAGAAAGAATTTCAGCAGATGGATTCATCCTTTACCAATTACCGCCAACGTATAGAGTACTGTAAATTTCTGATGGCTACGAACAAACCCGAAGCGTTGCAAAATAAATTACAGGAAATGAGCGAAGAGCTCGAACATCTGAAAGGTCCCGAACGAAAATTCTATCGCCACATTGTTCGTGAGATCCGCGAAATGCAAGCGGTGAAATAGTTGCTGGCTACCACTTGCCAGTTCGCTGCCCGGTATAAACTATATATACTGAAAACCTCCTGTCGCCAGAGGGCGGCAGCGCGTGCTACATTTCACGCCACATAGCGGGCAACTGACAGCTATTTCCTATCTTGCCGTCCGTAAAAAGTGAGATAATATGTTTGCCTATATACATCGTGAGATCATACCGGTAGAAAAAGCATTTCTGCATGTGAGTGATCTTTCCATACAGCGCGGTTATGGTATATTTGATTTCTTTAAAGTGCAGGATGGCCATCCGTATTTTCTGGATGATTACCTCGATCGTTTTTACAACTCTGCAGCCAGCATGCAACTCGAAGTGCCACATCAGCGCGATGAACTTAAGAACATTATCTATAGCCTTATCCGTAAAAACAATATAGCGGCATCGGGTATAAAAATGATTCTTACCGGTGGCTATTCAGCCGATGGTTATCAACCGGCAGAACCGAACCTGATCATTACACAACACAATCTCACCTTACCGGGCGAGGACCAGATTAAAAACGGAGTGAAGATCATTACGCACGAGTTTGTTCGTGATTTTGCATCCGCGAAAACCATTAACTACTCCACCGGTATATGGCTTATCAATAAAGTAAAAGAAAATCAGGCGGCTGATGTGCTGTATCACAAGCGTGGTATTGTATCCGAGTTTCCGCGTTGCAATTTCTTTATCGTGCGCAACGATGATACCGTAGTAACACCGGCATACCATGTACTGCGCGGCATCACCCGTAAAAATATACTTAAGCTTGCCGCCCATCGGTATAAAGCTGAAGAAGGTGTTGTTACCCTGGACGATATAGCAACTGCGAAGGAAGCTTTTCTGACGAGTACAACCAAACGTATTGTACCCATTGTGAAAGTAAACGATACAGTGATTGGCGATGGTAAACCCGGAGCGGTGAGCTTATCGCTGCTGAACGATCTCATCACGTTAGAGAATGAAGACTATCAATCAAAAGCCAACTGAGTATATGTTGATCCGGTATACATGGCCGGCGATTGTGTGGTCGCTCGTGATTCTAATAGCAACACTTATTCCTGGCAAGGCTATCCCTAAAGTCGGGTTCTTTCAGATCGATAAGGTTGTTCACTTTTTTATATTTGGTGTGCTCATGTTTTTGTCGTGTTATGCATTGAAGAAGATGTATGAATATACCGGCAAGCCGTTACGGTTTATCCGCATAGCGTTGATATATAGTCTGGCGCTGGGCATCATCATCGAGTTGATCCAGCAATACGTGCCCGGTCGCGGTCCTTCTGTAGCGGATGTAGTGGCCAATAGCATAGGGGTAGCGTTGGGTTATGGAATATTCCGGTTGCTGCAGAAGAGAAGTGTTGTATAGGTTTAAATTTGCCACTGCTGTAATATACTCGCATCCATTGTGAGAAATGCTGTAGTATTGATAAACCAAAAACAATCGCCCCTCATGAAAAATCCATCCCTACGAATCGCACTCATTGCATTGCTAGCAGCAATTGTTTTTCCCTATAGTCTGTCTGCACAAAAAACTGGTGTCGGAGCAAAGCCGACTAAGAAAGCGGAGATATTTTTTGATGGCACGCGTAAAATGCTGGATGAGAAGTGGACATACTGGAAAGGTCCGCGACTGGCCGCTACGTTACCGATCAAATGGACAATCGTAAACGACCCGGTAGATAAAGGCACCGTGCTGAATGGCAACGACCCTACGGCAGCCGGTGGTAAATATGGAACGGCAGACATTGTTACAAAAAAAGAATTTCGTGACTTCCGCCTGCACATCGAATTCCTTATCATGAAGCCGGGCGGCAACAGCGGAGTATATCTTCAGAACCGGTACGAGATCCAGGTGCTCGATGGTGATTCTACCAGTCACGGTATGGCCGCGGTAATCAACGAATCAGAATCTCCCTATCATGCTTAC
>CAMLLI010000429.1 GCA_946480685.1 uncultured Flammeovirgaceae bacterium
CGTTAGCCGTTAATCGCTATAAGTTAACCGTTATTCGTGAACTTTGAGATGCTGTCTGTTGATCGATGTTTACTGAATAATTATGCTAGAAATAGCAGGCAGATATAGTCGCAACTATAGATTGAATATAACTTTATTGAAGGATAGCCCCATACTCTCTCTCCTGCACCCACAGATAACATGTAACGTATAACGATTAACGGCCCCACAAAAAAAAACGTGAATGAGAAAATCCCATTCACGTTTAACGTCTACCTGATAACGACTAACGTCTCTCAGTTTGCATATTCTGACATGAACTTGATGCGCATCATTCGGATCTCTTCCTCCGAGTAGTCAGCGATAGAATCATCGTTGAGTGCTGCTTCGAGACTATCTGTCTCTGCGTTCATAAAGTAATCATGTATATCCTCCTGTTTGTGCGGATCGAGAACCTGATCGATATAGTAGTTCAGGTTTAGCTTTGTTCCGGAGTAACAGATGTTTTCAATCTCAGTCAGCATATCTTCAAACGACAAGTTGATCGTTTCTGCTATCTCTTCCAGATCTACCTTGCGATCGATTTGCTGAATGATAAAGATCTTTGTTTTCGATTTGTTGACAGAAGCTTTTACAACTACATCGCTTGCTGTCTCAATATCATTCTCATCTACATAATTCTGAATAACTTCAAGAAATTCTTTTCCGAATTTATTCACTTTACCCATACCCACTCCGTTGACCTGCGCGAGATCATCCTTTGTAGTCGGATATGTTGTAGCCATCTCTTCCAGAGAAGGATCCTGGAAGATCACATACGGAGGAAGGTTCTTTTCCTTCGCGATTTTCCTGCGAAGTGTTTTGAGTATCTCAAACAGCTTCACATCATACGACTTCGTATTTACCGGAGTGCGTGCTTCTGATTCTTCTTCTTCTTCAATCTCCGTAGTAAAATCGTGGTCGCGCGCAAGTTCGATGGAGTGTGGCTTCTTCAGGAAGTCTTCACCTTTCTTCGTAACTCGCAATGCACCGATGTTATCTATATCTTTCTCCAGGTATTGATAGATCAACGTTTGGCGGATAACCGATTTCCAGTAGTCAGCATCTTCTTCTGATCCGTTACCATATATAGCAAGGTCGAAGTGTCCGTAGCTTTTTACATATTCATCTTCAACACCACGAATAACATTCACGAGGTGATTGAGACCGAAGCGTTCGTTGGTTTGCTTCACAGCCTGTATAACAAGCTTCACAGCATCCATACCTTCGAAACGCTCGCGCGGATGTACGCAGTTATCGCACATGCCGCAGTTCTCTTCTTTATACTCTTCACCAAAGTAATGCAGCAATTGTCTTCTGCGACATACCGGTGACTCCGCATAGTATTCCATTTCCTGCAAGAGTATACGTGCGTTCTCACGCTCCTGCACAGGTTTATCTTTATTGAACTTCTCCAGTTTGTTCAAGTCGTTATGACTATAGAACATGAGACACAATCCTTCGAGACCATCGCGACCAGCACGACCAGTTTCCTGGTAATATCCTTCCAGCGATTTAGGTACATCGTAGTGTACCACAAAGCGAACGTCTGGTTTATCTATACCCATACCGAACGCGATCGTTGCAACGATGATATCTACTTCTTCATTCAGGAAGTCATCCTGGTTTTTCATGCGTATATCCGGATCAAGACCCGCGTGATACGGTGCTGCTTTAAATCCGTTTACATTGAGTAACTGTGCTATCTCTTCAACTTTCTTACGGCTGAGACAGTATATAACACCGGATTTACCTTTGTGATCTTTCAGGAATTTGATGAGCTGCTTCTTCGTCTCTTTCTTCGGACGAACTTCGTAGTATAAATTTTTACGATTGAAAGAAGAGATAAATACATCGGCTTCTTCCATCTGCAGGTTCTTCTGTATATCGATCTGTACTTTAGGAGTAGCCGTTGCTGTGAGTGCTATCACTGGCATATCACCTAAGTTATGGATCATCGCTTTTATCCTTCTATACTCCGGACGGAAGTCATGGCCCCACTCTGATATACAGTGAGCTTCATCTATAGCAACGAATGAGACATTTACTTTCTTGAGGAATTCTATAGTCTCTTCTTTGTTCAGTGATTCAGGAGCAACGTAAAGTAATTTTACGTTACCGTTCATACACTCTTTCTTTAACCTGGTGATTTCACTTTTGCTAAGTGTAGAGTTAAGGAAGCGCGCGTTAACACCGTACGCATTCATCTGGTCTACCTGGTTTTTCATCAACGCAATAAGCGGTGATATAACAATTGCTAGTCCTTCGTTGATCATAGCAGGTAACTGATAACACAGTGACTTACCTGCTCCTGTAGGCATAATTACAAATGTATTCCTTCCGTCAAGCAAATTACGGATAATCGTTTCCTGATTACCACGGAACTGGCTATACCCAAAAATTTCCTTGAGTCTTTCTTTTAGAGCATCTTTCTCTTCGACCAACATCATTTCGTTCTGATAAGTTATATCTTTGTCCGTAGACAAAGCTAATTTTGAAAAGGCATTGAATTTAGGAAAAAATATTAAAAAAATTGCACGGGATGTATTAATAAATGAATCCTTAGCAATTCAGAAACTCACCAATTTTATTGATGACGATTTTGAAGCCTGTGTTAAAGAAATTTATTCTGCAAAAGGCCGCGTTGTCATTACAGGCGTTGGCAAAAGTGCTATCATCGCCAATAAAATTGTTGCTACGCTAAACTCCACTGGAACTCCATCTATTTTTATGCATGCTGCCGATGCTATACATGGCGACTTAGGCATGATACAAAAAGATGATATAGTCATTTGTATCTCGAAGAGTGGAAACACTCCGGAGATCAAAGTATTAGTTCCATTACTCAAACGCAGAGGATCAAAGCTTGTTGCTTTAGTTAGTAATACAAATTCATATTTAGCACAGCAAGCCGATTTCGTGTTAAATGCAACGATTGCAGAAGAAGCATGTCCACATAATCTTGCTCCTACAACCAGCACTACAGCACACCTTGCTATGGGAGACGCATTAGCAGTAAGTTTATTGGAGATACGTGATTTTTCCAGTCGTGATTTTGCAGAGTATCATCCGGGAGGTTCATTAGGCAAGCAACTATATTTAAAGGTATCAGACGTTTATACTCACAACGAGCTGCCGCTTGTAAAAGCAAATACTCCACTCAAGGATGTTATATTGGAAATTTCGTCGAAACGTCTTGGTTGTACTGCCGTTATAGATGAAAACAAAAATCTATTGGGCATTATCACCGATGGGGATCTTAGACGCATGCTTGAAAAGAACACCAACCTTACGGATATAAAGGCGGCCGACATAATGACCCGCACTCCGAAAAGAATCGAAAAAGATGAATTTGCTGTCAAAGCCTTACATCAAATGCAAGAGAGTAATATTACCCAGTTAGCGGTAATGGATGGCGAACATGTTGTCGGTTTTGTTCACTTGCATGACTTGTTAAAGGAAGGAATTGTCTAATTTTTCAAAATTTTCTTTCATAAAATTCTGCTACTAACGTCTTTTGTAAAACGTCTTACGTCTAAAAACTAAATGAACAAAAACTTATATGTTGTACTCATGGCTGGAGGCGTAGGCGTACGCTTTTGGCCATACAGTCGGAACTCAAAACCCAAACAATTTCTGGATGTTTTAGGAACTGGAAAAACCCTACTTCAATCAACCTTTGATCGGTTCCTTCCCATTTGTCCTGCTGAAAACATTTATGTTGTTACGCACGAGGAGCACGCTTCTCTTGTAAAACAACAACTTCCCGCACTCCAGGATGAGCAGGTGCTCACCGAGCCGATGCGAAAAAATACAGCGTGTTGTATTGCATACGCGAGCTATAAAATTGCACAGAAAAATTCTGAAGCTGTTATAGTCGTTACTCCTTCTGATCACCTCATCTTAAAAGAGCAGGAGTTTCTAGATGTAATCAAGAAAGCTGCAGACCAGGCGAAGAGTCAGGATAAACTTATGACACTCGGTATAACACCTACGCGGCCTGAGACAGGTTATGGATATATACAGTATCATACGGAGAAGACGTTCGCTAAAAAAGTAAAGACCTTCACGGAAAAACCGGAACTCTCTCTCGCTAAAAAATTCCTGGAGAGCGGAGACTTCGTGTGGAACTCCGGAATTTTTATCTGGGGCGTTAAAGCGATTGTCGATGCATTCCATCAACATTTACCGGAGACAGCAGAAGTGTTTGATGAGATTGTAAAACCGAAGCTTAATACGGCAGGCGAAAAAGAAGCTATACTTGCAGCATACTCGCAAAGCAAAAGTATATCCATCGACTACGGTATCATGGAGAAAGCTTCCAATGTATATGTGTGCCTAGGTAATTTTACTTGGAGCGATCTTGGTTCATGGGGATCCATTCACGAGATCTCTGAGAAAGATGAAAACAATAACGTACTTGCTGCGAACGCACTTACATACGAGACTCGTAACTCTATCATAAAAGGTTCTCCTGACAAACTCATTGTTGTACAAGGACTGAACGGCTACCTGATCGGCGAATTCGGTAACGTGGTAATTGTATGTGAGAAAGACAAAGAAGAGCAGTTCAGAAAATTTGTGAACGATGTAAAGACTCGTCCGAACGCGACAGAGTTTATATAGTATATATTTACCTCCCGCTATATTTTCGATTTGCAAAGTAAGCGGGAGGTATTTTTTTATCCGTTACCGGTGAGCAAATCCAATAATCTCAACTGATTACGCGCGCGAATCAGGTTTTGCTTCGGATACGTTGTTTGATAGTATATATCTCTGTTCAAAAAATCAGCCAGCATACGCAACGCCATTATATAAGTCATCATCTGGCCTGAGAATTCTATCGAGCTTTTTTCCTTGTCACTAAGTATGGCATCCATTTCAGAG
>CAMLLI010000430.1 GCA_946480685.1 uncultured Flammeovirgaceae bacterium
AATAATCGCCACCCTTATTGTTCATGGTCAAGTTATAGTCCTTTTCTAAGGGAAACACCTAGTGCCCATAAGTAAAGCACGTATCGCCGCTATAGCGCTGCAGAATAATATATTCAAAAAGCACCGCGTAAGTTTCTAACGTTTGTATAATGGTTTCTCGGTTTGAAAAGCTGGTATTTAGCATCAGAAAAAGTTGAAGCACGATTGTTAAAACAATAGTTGACTTACGATGTTTAAACAGTAAAGAAATCCACAAGACAACCCTATACCATGAAGTTATTATTTCATCAAAAAGAAACACTTAACGAAGTACGCAAAGGACTTCAAAATCAGATTGATCAAGCCCGGAAGGCCGCTGAGTTTATCAAAGAAGTTGAGAAAGGAAATCTGTCCATAGAAGTATCGGAAGATCTTCGCGGCAGTGAGCTTGGCGAGTCTCTGTTCTCTATCAAAAACCATTTGGCGCGACTATCACAGGAAGAAAAAGAGCGTAGCTGGGTAAATGTCGGACTTGCTAAATTTGGCGACATCCTTCGGAATAAGGACTCGCTTGACATGAAAAATCTCGCTGATGATATACTCACGAACCTTGTTAAATATATAAATGCGAACCAGGGAGCGTTGTTCATGCTTGAAAATGATTCTTCGGATGGCGAATGTCTTCAAATGATTGCATGTTATGCATACGATCGGAAAAAACATCTCAATATGCGTGTAGGACTAGGCGATGGCCTTGTTGGACAATGTGTGCTTGAAAAAGAAATTATATACCTGAAAGAAACACCAGCAAACTATATCAAGATAACGTCCGGGCTAGGACAGGCAACACCCAAATCTGTGCTGCTATCACCTCTGTTAATCAATGACAAAATATTTGGTGTGCTTGAACTCGCCTCGTTCGAGGAATTTTCGGAACATAAGATCGGCTTTATCAGGAAACTTTCTGAAAATATAGCGGCCAGTATAAAAAATGTTAAAGAGAGCGATCGTATTCTTTCACTACTGGGTGCAAGCCAGCACCAGGCAGAGGAACTGCGAGCACAGGAAGAAGAAATGCGGCAGAGCATGGAAGAATTACAGGCTACTCAGGAAGAGATGCAACGAAAGAGTGACGCCCTGAGTAAAGCCTCCGCAGAGATGATGAGCATTCTTAATGGTATAAATGCTACCATGGCAACCATTGAATTTACCCCGGATGGACATGTGCTCAATGCGAATGCCATCTTTTTAAAGACCATGGGTTACAGACTTAATGATATTGCCGGTATACATCACCGGAAGTTTGTTCCGAATGATATACTTCATTCAGACGATTATAAAACTTTCTGGAACCGGCTTGCTTCAGGAGAATCCATTAAAGGTGTTTTCAAGCGGTTGTCGCAGGACGGCAAAATAAAATGGCTCAATGCAATTTACAACCCTATACTCGATGCCGCCGGAAATGTTATAAAGGTTGTGAAATTTGCTACCGACATAACGCTTGAACAAGAAATGATGGCAGAAAGTAAAGGGGTGATTGAGGGCATCAATGCGACCATGGCAATTATTGAGTTTACTCCGCATGGAACTGTACTTACCGCCAACGAAAATTTCCTCCAGACAATGGGGTATCGCATGGAAGATATAGCGGGTCAGCATCACCGTAAATTTGTCCCTAAGGATATACTGGTATCAGACGAGTATAGAATTTTCTGGAGAGATCTGGCGGCCGGGAAACCGACCAAAGGTGTGTTCAGAAGAACAACAGCATCGGGCAAAACTGTGTGGCTTAACGCTATCTACAATCCAATTTTCAACGCGAACGGTGAAGTAGTGAAGGTAACCAAGTTTGCCACCGAAGTAGTAAAAGCTACCGAAATGGCCGCTGCCTAACAATTAGCCATGCTTACAGCAGGCCTATACGACTGCTGTAAGCACGCGCTACTGCTCAGTACAACTCTACGTCTATACCTTTTGAGCCCAGATCTTTACGGATGGCATCTATATTTTCATCATAGAACAGTTCAATCTTCTTCAGGTTCTTGAAATGGACAACATCTTCGAATGAACGAATGTTGAACACATCATCTTCGCCACTCCAAAAGGCAATCATGTTCATGTATATATCATTACCGCCATCTTGTATGATTTCCGTTATCTCATCGGCATATTTCTTATCTATCTCCAGTTTTTCAAAATACTCCCTTACTTCCGGGATAATATCGTAACCTTCACTATCTACATTTATCTCGCGTTCTTTATATCGCTTGGCAAACTCAAATATATCGAATGCCGGCCGCAGCAATTCCTTTTCATACATCAAAACCTGTATAACAGCCAGCTTAAAATTGAAGTCTCTGAACTCAATCTTTTCACCGGTAATGGGCGTGAATTTATACCGATCGGCATCTTCTATAGGTTCCGGTGGCTTCACTTCCGATATTTCAATTGCAGAAACTTCACCTGAATCGTTCAGGTCGACAAACAAGTGATTCACACCCATGTCAATTTCCACCGAGTCATCGTCTTCGTTTCCTCGCCGAGCTTGAATAGCAGCAGTATAGTCTTCCTCCTCAATTTTAAATGTACCAGTATAAAGCGATTCCGGTGAAAACTTATAACTCCCGCTTTTTTGAAAATGCAGTCCGATGGCCTGTACCATAACTTTATCATTGGAGTATGCCCGTATACCCAGATCATGCCAGATATATACCGTGTTATACTTTGCGGTAATTACTGCCGGAATGCCGAGTATATCTTTTAAAGCTTGCAAGGGCACCGGCAAGTTAAAATGACTACTGTCAATACTTATGCCTTGTTTCGTTACAACGATCTCTGAAATTGATTTTTTGCTCATATAAAATAAAATTGCCCGGAGTGTAAATGTCCGGGCAATTTATAGTTCGGATTTGTATTTATGATTACTTCTTTATTCTTTTTTCAAGATCTTCAGTCTTCAACGTAATCAATCTTCCAGTTGCTTCGCCTTTCCGGTAGGAGATAACACGCAGGTTATCGGCTCCTGCAGGAAATTCAAACGCTGCACTATAGCGAGGTGAATATCGATTCGGAATGGTATTGTCAACGGTATAAAAGATATCGAGCCCAGGAACTTCTGAAGCCAGGTCGACCATTATTTTACCCTGCGAATTTTTCTTTACGGTAATAATCGGATCATACATACTGGGTGCATAGTTTATACGCGCTTCATCCATACGCTTAAAATGTTCCTCTACGCGTGTTACAAAGTTTGGCCAGTCTTTTTGTTTCTCGGGTGTCCAGAAAGATTCCGCCATAGCAAGTGCGCGCGGGTATATCATATACTCGGCATGTGCTTCGGTGGGTACCTGCTCCGTCCACAGGTTACCTTGTGCGCCCAGCACATACGTGGAATCCATTTCGGCCGGAACCAGGTCAAAAGTATATACTTCCTTTAACCGCGAGCTGCCATATACCGGAGGCTCGATTGATCGTTCGCCCTGGTACATATCCAGATAATATATAGGTGCAGGACTCATCACCACCGGATGCTTCAAATGTGCTGCTTCTATACCGCCCTTTGTACCGCGCCAGCTCATTACAGCAGCACCCGGTGCTATACCACCTTCCAGTATCTCGTCCCACCCGATCATTTTCTTTTTCTTGTTCTGAATAATTTTGCCAACACGTTTCACAAAGTATGATTGTAGCTCTTCACCGTTCTTCAGATTATTTTTCTTCATGAAGGCCTGCACGTTTTTATCACGTTCCCAAAAACCTTTGTAACATTCATCACCACCCATGTGTATATATTCAAACGGGAATAATGCCGCTACCTCGGTAAATACTTTATCCAGGAACTGATATACTTTCTCATCCGTCGGATCCAGTGTATTGTCGAGGTGCATTTCGAATTTGCCGTTGCCAAACCAGGTTGAAAAATTCGATCCCGGATTCACGCGCAAAGTAGTATCGTTTGTAACCGAGAGGTCCGGATACGAAGCCAGTGCTGCCATACTATGACCGGGTACATCAATTTCCGGAAGTACTTCTATATAGCGGTCTTTGGCATACTGCACAATTTCCTTTATATCCTGTTGAGTATAGAAGCCCCCATAGCTAGCAGCTTCACCAGCTTTGGGAGCATCGTTGGATCCAAACGTTCCTACACGCGGCACGCGCCAGGCACCAACCGATGTTAAGCGTGGCAGACTTTTTATTTCCATGCGCCAGCCGTTGTCATCCGTAAGGTGCCAGTGAAAGCGATTCATCTTATACTTCGCCATGCGATCTATATACTTCTTTACATATTCTTTTGTAAAGAAGTGGCGGCTCACATCAAACATTTGTCCACGCCAGGCAAAGCGCGGATAATCGGTTATAGTTACAGCAGGCGCTTTCCATTCAACATCTTTTACCAGCGATGAAGATTCTATTTCAGGAGGCAAAAGCTGCAGCAAGGTTTGTACACCGTAAAATATACCGGCCGGTGTATTGGCGGTGATCTCTGTTTTACCGGCTGCTGTGTGCAATGTATAGCCTTCCTGTCCCAGGCGCGCATCGGGTTTTGCGTTCAACCGAAATAAGATATGTGCGGTGCCTGATTCTGACACTGTTAATGTATACCCGGTAGCAGGTTTTACTTTGTCAACCAGGTATTGGGCGATGCGTGCCACTTCCGGTTGTTTGGCGGGTATACCTACCGTTGTATTGCTGGTAAAGAGAAAGTGACCCGTCTCCTGTCGTATACTTACCGGAGCCGGAATAATGGAAATGTTTTGTGCTGTTGTCTGGGCAAACCACAGGCAGCAAGCCAGGCATAACACTCCTTGTAACGTTCGCAATTTCATGGTTGTAGTTGGGGTTTGTAATTCAACCAAGTTAAACACTTTCGTGCAGCGATGAAAAATTTTTACATGTGTCGGGAGCACACACTTTTTAGCGGC
>CAMLLI010000431.1 GCA_946480685.1 uncultured Flammeovirgaceae bacterium
CCTGAGTTCATGGCACCTGCGGGACCAAACCATTGCCAGGGAGCACTACCGCTTCCCTGGATCTGGGCCGTTACACTGAACGTGCGACCACAGGATGCAACCGTTTTGTCTTTCGGATATGGAAGTTCACAGCTACACGCTGTTGTATCTTGTACGAGTGTGATCTGCGTATCGAAATCATTTATAGTAATGGTCTGCGTAGTATCTTTTTCTTGTCCGTTGAGGAACGCAGTAAGTTTTACATCGTACGTTCCACCCGCTTCGTAGGTATATACCGGACTCCAGTCGCTGGATGTAGTGCCATCACCAAAGTCCCAGTTAAGACTGTCCGCATTCGGTGTTACGGTTGGGAAGAAAGACGTAGGAGCATTGGCACAGAAACCTTGTGCTTCGAAATATACCTTCATCTTTATACTGTCGCGTGGTGCGAACTGCGGGAACTGACGTCCGCCAAAGTTACCGGCGAAAGCAGGTGTGCCGTAATTTACTTCACTCGCTACGGTGTCGGTATTGGTCAGGGCTCCTAACAGGAACGATCCGCCAGACTGGTATAAATGATAGATGGTGCTGTCAGGCCCCATCTGCAAACCATAACTTTCCGTTGGTGGTGTGTTCAGTACTGATACCGGTGATAATGTTGGTGCGGTGAGATCATATTGCAATACATTACCGGCTGCTGCGCCTTCTCCGAATACAGATACATACAGGTATTGTCCGTTGGGACTAAACTCAGAATCGTATATCGCCTGCGTTGTGGCGACACTTACAGCGGAGTTGTTTACGCGTGTTCCGGTTAAGGTTGGTAACGTGGCAGGTGCAACGGGGAATGCTATGGTAAGGATCTCAACATCGCGGTCTGCCTCTTTTGGTGAAACGGCAATGCGCTTAGACGAAGCGTTGTAAGCAAGGTTGGCAACGTTCTGCACCAAGCCGATGGCTACGCTACCCTGGTAGGTAACACCGGTAGCGTTGATCTTCACAAAATGGTAGTTGATCGTACCAGTCTGGTGCGTCATCAGCCAAAAGTCATCACCGTTGGTATCTGCTATCATAATCATACCTTCCGATAAATTTGCCGGAAGGCCTGCTATAGTTTGGTTTTTGGAAGTGATAACGAGGTCACCGAGCGGAGGCTGACCGAAGGCAGTGGCATTTCCGATCTGGGTTGAATCATATACACTATATCTCACCGTGCCACCAGCATCAGCATGAAATATATAGTATTGTGCAGAGTTGGCCGGGTTCTGGCAGATCGCTACAGGTTGGTTGCGCGTATTGTCGCCAATGATAGTACCGTTAGGCATTGCCTGATGTGAAGCATCAATCACCCTTGTTCCATCAGTATAAAAAATAAGATTACCCGTTACCGGATCGCTGGCTACTGCACTTCCACCGGTACCAAACGGAGTAAACTGATTGGTTACCAGCGAGGCAGCGTTATCGGAACGGCTGAACCGTATGCCTTGATTGCTGTTACCGAAGTACCAGTTGTGGCCGGCATAGTTCTGCGCCTGGGAGCAGACCGGTATGACTGCTGTTAATAAGAATAGGAACCGGTAAAGATTTTTTCTCACGTTCGTTCAGTATTAGGGTTCTGTAACTTACCACTCGACACAATAATGTGTCAAATGTAAAACGCTCAAGTTGTTTTAAAGTATACAATTTGAGGTAAAATTAACCGTTAATCGTTAGCAGTTTACCGTTAACCGATAATACTGCACCAGGATGTGTTAAACGGTGTCTGAATACATTTGAAAGATAACGGTTAGCGCACAACGGTTTTTCTGAGGAAGGATAACGGATAACGAATAACTTTTTATTACTTTGCCCCGATTGCATACTCTAAAAGAACACGACTCGATGTACAGGATACTCCTGCTTTCATGTGTATTAATGCTGATGCTGAATGGTGCGGTAACTGCTCAGGACCCTCAATTTTCGCAATTTTATGCAGCACCCCTATATCTCAACCCGGCTCTGACCGGTGCCACCAACCAGGCACGGGCAGGTATAAACTATAGAAATCAATGGCCGGCTATCGATGCTAACTTTACTACGCTGTCAGCTTACTTCGATTATTTTATTGAAGACAAGAACAGTGGTGTAGGTATGATCATTACCCGTGACCGTGAAGGTCTTGCCGGTTTACAATCTATCAGTCTCGGACTTCAATACTCATACGAACTTCAAATCACGAAATACCTCGGCTTTCGTCCGGGTGTACAAGTTGCAGTTTTTAACCGCGATGTAAATTTTGATAAGCTTACGTTCGGAGATCAGTTCGATCAGTCTACTGGGCAGATCATCAGTCAGGAAACTGCCGAGACGTTCAACACACAATCAAGCAAGACTTTTGTTGATCTCTCTTTCGGTGGTGTGTTCTTTACGAAGAGTGCATGGCTAGGTGTATCCACCTGGCACCTTACGCGTCCGAACCAGAGTCTGATCGGTGAGGAAAGTAAATTACCCGTAAAGCTTTCAGTACACGGAGGTTTTAAATTCTATATGCAACCCGGTGTAGTGGGGAGCGGAGTATATGCACGTAAATCAGAACGAAGCATTGCACCAGCGTTTCAATATCGCCATCAGGGACAATGGGATCAGGTAGATCTTGGTCTATACTTCACCTTCGAGCCTATCGTGTTGGGAACATGGTATCGTGGTGTGCCCTTCAAGAACCTGGGTGGTACGGTGAATAACGAATCGATCGTACTGCTTCTCGGCTTTACCAAGCTTGGCGCGAAAGATGCCATCAACATCGGCTATAGCTACGATTATACTATATCGAAGCTCGGCCCCGGCAGTGGAGGCGCGCACGAGTTCAGCCTTGTATATACCTGGCCGATGCGTAACCCGAGGAAGCCACCGAAAGATAAACTTGTGATTCCTTGCCCCGACTTTTAACGAGGTTCACGGAAATTTCCATGCAATAACATATAAAGAGGCTTTCAATGCGAAAGCCTCTTTTACTTTGTACTCGGCTATATTTGCAAAACTATACCTTAGCGCCTATGAATCTTCAATATGCACTCGAGCTGTTTGGTACATTTGTCTTTGCGATTTCAGGAGCGCTCGCCATTCAGGATAAAGAGCATGACTGGTTCGGAGCGGGCTTCACCGGGTTTGTCACGGCTATAGGCGGAGGGAGTCTTCGTGATATGATTCTCGGCAGTTACCCGCTCGTGTGGGTAGGCGATATATACTTTCTCTACAGCATCATTGCCGGCACCGTTGCTGCCATTGTCTTTTACCGGTATATCATTACCCTGCGCAAAACATTTTTCCTGTTTGATACTTTTGGTATAGCCTTCTTTACCGTATTGGGAGTAGAGAAGTCGCTGAGCCTGGGCGTTCGTCCGGAGATAGCCGCTATCATGGGAATGTTCTCAGCCGTAATGGGCGGAGTAATTCGCGATACACTTACCAACGAAACTCCGGTCATCTTCCGCAAAGAGATCTACGCAACGGCATGTCTGGCTGGCGCGGTATGTTATTTACTCCTGGATTTGTTTACCGACATAACACGCAACACCAACCTCCTGCTATCTGCCGGAATCATTATCGCTATACGGCTCGTGGCAGTGAAGTATAGATTGTCTTTACCAGAACTGAAGTAGTGCCGTTATTCGTTGTCCGTTATAAGTTATCCGTTTACAGTAAATCCGTTATGAACTAGTTCGATTAACGATTAACGTGTAACGGATAACGTCCTGCACCGAGCCGGTATGGTTATTGAGTATACCTAAAGGATGGCAGAAGAAGGGTAAATTCTTACTAACGAAAGTTAGCGATCAAAAAAAATAGAGTTTCTTACCCCAAATGTTTGCCATTAAACAAACTTTTCCGTTTAATTTTGCATTTAGAAAAAAACATAAACAAAAGCTGAATGATTTTCATCTAACGTTTCACTTTAACGCTTGAAAAGAAATTGAAAACATTGTTCACCATAATTAAAGCAGCCAAGGCTGCTTACCAATCTGACAGAACTATTCAGTTCTTATTTACTGCCTGCATGGTGACCAGGCGACCGCGACCCGTACGCTTTGCGCGTATCTGA
Organism: uncultured Flammeovirgaceae bacterium; assembly: GCA_946480685.1. The sequence goes on from CAMLLI010000431.1 coordinate 4,058, forward strand.
TACCTCCATCATACAACCTCTGTTGTTGAGCTAACGTGATGTCAAGGACATTGCGTTATTGTGCTTTTCGGGCACGGCGTTTTCAATTGATCACTACTATAATTCAGAACTTAACATTGGAAAATCACAATATCATTGTTCGACTGGCAACAGTTGACGATAAACATTACGCAGAGACTATCACTAAAGAGATGGAGGAATCTGCAAAAGCGCGCGGCACTGGTATAGCCAAGCGTTCGCCTCTCTACATCGAGAAGAAGATGGAAGAAGGTAAAGCTATCATTGCCGTTACAACGGATGGCACCTGGGTTGGCTTTTGCTACATCGAAGCATGGGAGCATGATAAGTACGTTGCTAACTCGGGCCTGATCGTATCTCCTGCATTCCGTAAAACCGGAGTGGCTACTGAGATCAAACATAAAGTATTCAATCTCTCCCGTCAGAAATATCCGCACGCGAAAATATTTGGTCTCACAACAGGTTTAGCTGTAATGAAGATCAACTCCGATCTCGGTTACGAGCCGGTAACTTATTCTGAACTCACCAACGATGAGGAGTTCTGGAAAGGATGCCAGAGCTGTGTTAACTACGAGATCCTGATGAGCAAAGGCAGAAAGAACTGCATGTGTACCGCCATGTTGTTCGATCCGGTAGAAGCCGAAGCCAAGATCAAAGCTGCCGAAGCTGCGCGTGCTCTCGCACAGCCTCAGCCAGTAAAAACTCCTGAAACGGTAGTAACTCCGGAAGGCGAACTGGTAACGCACCGTCATCGTGAATTCAAAGGCAACTTCAAACTGTTTGAACGCTGGGTACGCTTCAAGCAATTCGTGCTGCTGAAAT
>CAMLLI010000432.1 GCA_946480685.1 uncultured Flammeovirgaceae bacterium
GGTATTGAATGAAATTCAACGCGCTGTCTTTCTTGTTGAATTTCTGAATTAAGTCTGCAGGAATAGGAACGTCAACAAGTTTACCGTTACGTTCTACAGTATAGTATGCGTTGTCTGCCAGCAACGTCTGCGGACGAACGATATCATCAAAGTATTTAAAGTCGTGGCCGTTGATCTTTACGATCTTATCACCGCTCTGTAAACCGATGCGTTTACCGATCGGTCCTGCACTGATACCACCGAGGTTATTGATCTCATCTTTCAACAGGTATGTATCACCGAAGGCGAATGTTATACCTATAAAAATGATAATCCCTACAATTACGTTTACTACTATACCCCCCAGCATTACGATGAGACGCTGCCATGCCGGCTTCGAGCGAAACTCCCACGGCTGTGGTGGTTGATTCATCGTTTCGGTATCGAGCGACTCATCAATCATACCGGAGATCTTCACGTATCCACCCAGTGGTATAGCGCTGATCGCATATTCTGTTTCGCCTTTTCGGAAGGACCACAATTTTGGAGGGAAGCCAATGGAGAACTGCTCAACCCGCATTCCGAAATATTTTGCTGCTAACAAGTGCCCCATTTCATGCACCGCTACCAAAAATGACAAGCTCAACAGAAGCTGAGCTAAACTTACCATCCAATCCATTCTTTATCCTTTATCGTTATCTGTTACGCAATTCATTTGTGTGTGATGTGTGTGATTGAATATAAACGCCTTTAAACTGATTTTATCATTTCAAGTGCCCGAACGCGTGTCTCTTTGTCAGTGTTCACGTAATCTTCATACGAAGGGTTTAGCACATAATCCATTTTTGAAAGGCATCGTTCAACAATATCCGACATTTCAAGAAATCCTACTGAATCCTTCAAAAATCCGGCCACAGCCACTTCATTGGCAGCATTTAAAACGCAGGGCATGTTTCCGCCACGTGTCAACGCATCAAATGCCAGTGCAAGATTACGAAAAGTTTCCGTATCAGGTTTTTCAAACGTTAATGACGGGTAATTACTGAAATCAAAACGAGGAAAATCTGATTTTAACCGGTCGGGGAAAGTCATGGCAAACTGAATGGGAAGCTTCATATCGGGCAGTCCCATTTGCGCTTTTATCGAGCCATCTTCAAACTGTACCAGCGAGTGTATAATCGATTGAGGATGCACCACTACTTCCACCTGGTTGCTGCGAAGACCGAACAACCACTTTGCTTCAATTACCTCAAGACCTTTGTTCATGAGTGTAGCGGAGTCGATCGTTACCTTAGCACCCATGCTCCAGTTCGGATGTTTCAATGCCTGCGCTTTTGTTACAGCCACTAGTTCATCTTTCTTTCTTCCTCTAAACGGTCCACCGGAAGCAGTCAGTATAATTTTTTCGATCTTGTTATGAAACTCTCCTACGATACATTGAAATATAGCAGAGTGTTCTGAATCTACCGGGTATATATTTACTCCCTTCTCGCGTGCGAGCCGTGTTATTAAATCACCTGCCACAACAAGCGTTTCTTTATTGGCGAGTGCTATTGTTTTACCGGCTTCAATGGCTTTTATAGTGGGACGTAAACCCGAGTATCCTACCAGCGCAGTAAGTACAAGATCAATGGTTTCCATCTGTACTATATCTGCCAATGCCTTTTCACCGGCATATACTTTCACATTTTCTTTTGCCAGCGCATCCTTTACGGTGATGTAATGATCTTCATTTACAATTACCACCGCATTTGGTTTGAACTTTATAGCCTGCTCAATCAACAGCGCAGCATTGTTCTGAGCCGTGAGCACTTCAACTTCAAAAGCTTCCGGATGTGCCGCGATAACTTCTAATGCCTGTGTTCCGATAGAACCTGTGGAACCTAGTATCGCGATATTCTTTTTCTTACCCAATGTTATGCGGTGATTATTGAATTGATTGTTTCCCGATTTAGCTGATGGCATCTTGAAACGTGTTTAGCAAGCCACGCAGCTCCGGTTGATTATGTTTATTGTATCGGCACGTTTGTACAAAAATAAGCAATTAGTTTTATACTCTTCACCAGGCAACAAAGCGATGTCCTAAACGGCATAATCCTGCAACACATCCGCAATCTTGCGGTCGTTCGATAAACGCGGCACTTTGTTTTGCCCACCAAGTTTGCCGAGCGACTTCATATAATCGATAAATGCATTGCGTTTCAATGATGTTATGATCAACGTTCTAAGAATGTTGCCCGATATAAGATCATCGTAATAAACATTCAGCTTGCGCATCTGGTTATCGAGTTCAAGAGAAAAAGCAGCCAGGTCACGCGGTGCCCGTGAAAATTCCACAAGCCATTGGTGATGCGGCATGCCTTCTTTCGGAGCCACATTGGGTGCAACGGTGAACTCGATCAACTCGGCTTCCGGAAATTTCTCCATGGTATATTTCATGGCTTTCTCCACTTCTTCACCAATCACGTGCTCACCGAAGGCAGATATAAAATGTTTGATCCGTCCGGAGACAATCAATCTATATGGATTTTTAGAAACAAACTTGACAGTATCGCCAATCGAGTATCCCCACAAACCTGCATTGCTGTTGATGATGAGTGCATAGTTCTTGCCGAGCTCTACTTCTTCGATACTTAACCTGCGTGGATTGTCGTTGAAGTATTCTTCTGTCGGAACGAATTCATAGAAGATTCCGCTGTTCAATTGCAGCAACAATCCCGGTTCAACCTGTGAGTCCTGGTATGCTATAAATCCTTCTGATGCCGGATATGTCTCAATTGAATCTACTTTCTTACCAATCGAATCAAACAACTTCGCACGATACGGTTCAAAGTTTACACCACCGTATACGAACATCGAAAAGTTAGGAAATACATCTTTGATCTTTTTACCTGTGCGCGCCTGAATGCGATCAAAGTACATTTGCGCCCAAGGCGGAATGCCGGAGATCAACGTCATGTTTTCTTTCAGTGTCTCATCGATGATGCGATCGAGTTTCTCTTCCCAATCATCTATACAGTTGGTTTTATAGCTTGGCTTCTGGTTGGTTCGCAGGTATGAAGGCACATGGTGATTCGCTATACCGGAGAGACGACCTACTTTTATACCGGCTTTCTCATCAAGCTCCGGACTACCGGAAAGAAATATGAGACCGCCATCCAAGAAAGATGCGTTGCCTGTTTCGTGCACATAGCTTAACACCGCGTTGCGCGAGTTGTTAAAATGATACGGAACAGAATCCTTCGTGATGGGTATATATTTGGTACCCGATGTTGTACCCGATGTCTTTGCGAGATATAGGGGCTTGCCTTTCCACAGCACATCGGCTTCTCCTTTTACGACCCGGTCGAAATATGATTTCAGCAATTCATAATCGCGAATGGGTACGTGTTTTTTAAAATCATCGTATGTGCGAATGGATGCGAAGTCGTGATCTTTACCAAACGCAGTAGACTTGCCGTGTTCGGCCAGTGAATGCAATATCTGCATCTGGAATTTTCCAGGTTGCATAGCCCACTGCCTGGTTTGTGAAGCGATATAGGCGGCAAACGGTTTTGCCAGAAAAGAGCGGATTCCCATGGTTACAAAACTAATAAGAATTGGAAGATTGAAAGATTTTAAGATTGAAAGATTGGAGGAAGCTTCTACCCTCCCAATATTTCAATTTTTCAATCTTCTAATTCTTTAATTTCCTAAAATTGAGCCCTGAAATCTAAACTTGTTTTGCTTTTTTAGAGTTAAAATGAATTGATTTCAAACTTTTCAGACGATCGCTTCATCTGTCTGGAATGATTAATGCATACTAAGTTTTTCAATATGAAGAATACTGTTAAGATAACTGTTCTTGCCTTTTTGGCGGGTTTTGGCGGATCGTATACTTTCTACCACCTGGTTGTAAAACCCGAGCTTGCTAACAACGAGCAACCAGCTGATACTCAATTCAGCGCTGTGCGCTACGACTCGGCTGTTCCCTATATTTCATCCGGCAATACCTCCACCAGCACGGTGGCTGCTCCTGCGGTTGACTTCAGTGAGGCTGCATCAAAAGCTACACAGAGTGTGGTATATATCAATAGTATATCACAAGGGGTTTCTTATTCGTACTGGGACTGGTTCTTTGGTGAAGGTGGTGGAGGTAATCGCACCCAGGTGAGCAGTGGCTCTGGTGTGATTTTTACCGAAGACGGCTATATTGTAACGAACAACCACGTGGTAGAAACTGCCGAGCGCATCGAAGTAAACTATAACAAACAGGTATACCCTGCCGAACTGGTGGGAACCGATCCTTCTACCGACCTCGCGGTGATCAAGATCAAAGCGAACAACCTGCCGGCTATAACATTAGGAAGTTCAAAGAATGTGCAGGTCGGCGAATGGGTAATTGCTGTTGGTAACCCCTACTCACTTTCATCTACAGTTACTGCAGGTATAGTAAGTGCTAAAGGAAGACGCATTGGTATACTCGAAGATAAATTTCCAATTGAATCATTTATTCAAACCGATGCTGCCATTAACCCGGGCAACTCAGGTGGTGCACTGGTTAACAAGACGGGCGAGTTGGTAGGTATAAACTCTGCTATACTTTCGCGCACAGGTTCGTATACCGGGTATGCTTTTGCTATACCAATAGATATAGCAAAGAAAGTTTTCAACGACCTGGTGAAATACGGCTTGTCTCAAAAAGCTTTCTTCGGAGGCAGTGTTGTAGAGTATGATTATGAACACGCCAAGAAGTATGACTTGCCAACCAATGTAAAAAATTACAACGGTGTGCTGTTGGAGCAACTTGATCGTGAAGGTCCAGCGTTTCAGGCAGGCCTCAAGCTTGGCGATGTTATTACCAAGATCAACGATGTTACAGTAAACAGTCAGAGCGAATTTGAAGAAGAGTTGAGCTATCACAATCC
>CAMLLI010000433.1 GCA_946480685.1 uncultured Flammeovirgaceae bacterium
TAAACGACCGCCTGATCCAGTACGAAGGAAGTAAAGTTGCTTTTAACCGCTTGCAAAAATCGTATGCCTTGTACAGCGATCTGCCGTTGATTCAAGTGAAGGCATACCAGGAAAGCTATACAAAACTGCCGGTGTTAAAAGTAGAAGAAGGCATCGCTATAAATAAGTAACATGAAGGTTGTTATCATTGAAGATGAAATTCCGGCAGCGGAAAAGCTGGAGCGATACCTGCACAAATACAATGCTTCCATCCAGGTAATGGCGCACCTCGATTCAGTGCAGCGCTCGGTGGCATGGCTGCAGCAAAACCAGGATACGATCGATCTGATCTTTATGGACATTCAGTTAACGGATGGACTAAGCTTTCAGATCTTTCAGCAGGTACAGGTTCGTAAGCCGGTGATTTTTACTACGGCCTATAACGAATTTGCATTGGATGCTTTCAAAGTAAACAGCATCGATTACCTGTTGAAACCTGTTACGTTTACCGATCTCTCGGCGAGTCTTCATAAACTGCAAGTACTGCGCGAGCAATTCACGTTGCATACCGATCAGTCCCAGCGCGTGCAGCAGGCCTTCAGTACTTCGCAGCATCATGTATATAAAAACCGTTTCATGGTAAAGGTGGGCGAACATATACGTTCTGTTACAACCGATCAGATTGTGGTGCTCTACGCAGAAGGGCGCGATGTATACCTGGTGACGAATGGCGGTAAGAAATTCATCATTGACTATACGCTTGAATCATTGGAAGATGTACTGGACCCGCGATCATTCTTCCGCATCAACCGTACATTCATTGTGAACATCAACGCGATCAAAGATGTACTGGTATATTCCAACAGCCGCCTGAAAATTACGTTGCTACAGGAATTTGACAAGGAGATTATTGTGAGTCGTGAAAAAGTGCAGGACTTCAAAACGTGGTTTGACGGTGCTGCAGTATAGATCACCCGATCATGTGATCTATATTCCAACGTTATCGCTGAACTTTGCCGGTTTAAAACCGTAAGTATCACGCTAACCGTATAGCGCAAACATGTCAACGCTCACTCGTCCTTTGTACAACACAGAAAAAGAAATTCTCGATCTCGTTACCAGCTTTCGCGACCGTACGCTTCCCGTACAAGAGTGGACGCACGAAGCACATCTTGTTACGGCTCTCTGGTATAATAAAACATACGATGAGTTTGAGGCGCTCTGCTATTTACGAAGCGGTATCATTACATACAACGTGGTGGCTGGTGGTCAGAATACTCCCGAGAGAGGTTATCATGAAACACTGACGATCTTCTGGTGCAAGATCCTTCGTGAGTTCATCAGCAAGAACCGTGATCTTTTGCTGGTCGATTTGTGCGATACATTATTCAAAAGCGAGTGGACGTCCAAAGACCTTCCGTTGCAGTTCTACTCGCGCGACTTACTGTTCTCCGTCAAGGCACGCGCCAGCTGGGTTGAGCCCGATAAACTTCGCTTGACCTGAGGTATATATAGTATAAACTTCATGCTTTTGCCAGAGGAACCCGCCAACAGAAGCATGAAACCTATTTACTCTACAATCTTAAATTCATCCTGTACATCTTCTGTCTCTTCCGGGCAATCCAACGTTGCGCCTTCCCCCAGGCCGGTGGCAGGACGCATGAATTGTCCTTTGGGATAGCCCAACTCCGAGTGGCGGTATACCCGCGACATATATTTATCGAAGATCGGCAATGCGGATCGTCCGCCGGAGCCAAAGCTCCATGAGGGGAAATGTATACTTCGTTCATCGCCACCTACCCATACACCGGTAACAAGATTGGGCGTTATACCTATATACCAGCCATCAGAAGCATTGTCGGTTGTACCGGTCTTCCCTCCTACTTCGTTATGCTCCGTCACTGCCGGACTTAGTACACGCGAGCTTCCTCCGTCTTCTTCCACACCACCGCGCAACATGTGTATCATTTTATAGGCCGTGCGTTCATCCGTTGCCTGCTTCTTCTCCGTTGAAAAGTTTTCCAGCACGTTACCATAGCGGTCCTCAATACGCGTTATATAGTATGGTTTGATATATACACCCAGATTAACAAAGCTGCTATACGCACCTACCATTTCAAACAACGATACATCGCTAGTGCCGAGTCCTAATGAATATACGGGATCAAGATTGCTGGTTATCCCCATGCGCCTGGCGAAGGCTACTACATTTTCAGGTTTCTCCTGTTCCATCAACTGCATGGTAACGGTGTTGAGCGATCGGGCCAGCGCTTGTCTCAAAGTATATTTCGTTCCGCTGCCGAAAGTCCCATTGGAATTGGGCACACGGTATACAGTACCGTTTACTTTGATAGAAGGAGAAAGATCCATAAACCGATCGCAGGGCGAATAACCATCTTCAATCGCTTTGCCATATACAAATGCTTTGAACGTTGAACCGGGTTGTCGCTTTGCCTGTCGCACATGATCATACTTGAAGTATACATGGTTGATACCTCCTACCCACGCTTTGATAGCACCGGTACGCGGATCCATCGACACCATACCGGTTTGTAAAAAGCGATAGTAATACCGTACAGAGTCCATCGTGCTGAACAATGTATCACGATCACCGCGCCATGTAAAAATACGCACGTGCTTCTTCCGGTTCAGTTCGATCTTTACCGAATCGGATTTTTCTCCATATCGTTTTACCAACGCTTTATAGGTGTCAGTACGTTTTACTTTCCGTTCGAGGAAGTCTTTCATTTCCACACCATGTTCGTTTACCCACGGGTTTCGTTTACCCCATGCCTGGTCAAAGTCACGCTGCAGTTTGCGCATGTGTTCGGCCATCGCTTCTTCTCCCAGTCGCTGCATGCGACTGTCAATCGTGGTATATATCTTCAGTCCTGATTCGTATAAATTATAGCCATGCTCTTTACACCACGCCTGCATTTCTCCCTCCAGTATTCTTCTGAAATAGGTAGCGATGCCATGATTCTGATTCTGCACACTGAAGTTAAGCTGTAATGGCAATGCGCTCAGCGAATCATATTTAGCTTCCGATATATAGTCGTGCTGGTATAGTTTGAAAAGAACATCGTTTCGTTTATCCCGTGCCCGGTCCGGGTAATCGATCGGGTTGAAACGTGTGGTACCCTGCAACATGCCTACCAGTAAAGCCGCCTCCGGTATAGTAAGTTCCTTCGGTTGTTTACCGAAATATGTTTCAGCCGCTACTTTAATGCCGTATGCATTATTGTTGAATGGAACTGTATTGAGATATAGGGCAATGATCTCCTCTTTCGTAAATGTCTTCTCCAACTCATAAGCAATGATCCACTCTTTGGTTTTACTGATGAGCAGTTCAGCCGGTCCGCCCAAAGCACCGAGCTTACCTTGCAGCTCTTTGCCGCGCGTGCGGAATAAGTTCTTCGCAGTCTGCTGCGTTAATGTACTGCCACCGCCCTGCGCGTTAAGTGTAACAATTCCTTTTAACACACGCAGGTACGACCAGAAGTCCATGCCGGCATGTTCATAAAAACGATGGTCTTCAGAGATGATCAGTGTCCGGACCAGCAGTGGCGGAAGCTGCTCGTACGTTACCTGGCTTCGATGATACCAGAAGTAACGCCCGAGGGAAGCACCATCGGCTGAGATCACTTCGGATGAAAAATCATTTTCCGGATTTTCAATGGCGCGCAGGCTGGGCAACGGGCCAAACAGATTCCCTGGATTTTCCATTACCAGGTATACATACAACGGAGTGCCTACCGTGAATATGAAAAACAATATCCAGATCGTCTTCACGATCTTTCGGAACCACGGTTTTCGGATAAGTAAAATACGCTTGATTCTGTGCGACAGGCTGGAGTCAGATGATTTCATGAACGGTCAGGAATTGCACAGTAATTACTTTAATCTTTTCGGAGAAAGCAAGGGGCCTGCCGGTATTTCAACGGCCTCTTCTGTGCATCTATAGTTCACAACTGTCTCATTATAAAAAACAGAAGCCCGGTATCTGATACCAGGCTCTGCAATTTACCCAAATCATCTATCAGTAACCATCGTTCTGCTCCAGCAAAGGATTTAACTGCCTCGCTGTTGTAGGGATGGGATAGAGCCGTTTTCGAGTGTCCGTATCCGTTTTGAATCCCCATTGATCTTCGAATTTACCAAAGCGGATCATGTCGTTTCGATGCCAGTTCTCACCGACAAACTCACGGGTACGTTCTTCATAAATAAACTCCAGGTCAACACTGCCGAGCGCTGCCGAAGTTGTGCGAAGCGATCGTACATCATTTACCAGCGACACGGGTGTGTGTCCCATCGTAGCTGTACCGCCCCGTAAAATCGCTTCTGCTTTCATCAGGAGTATATCTGCATACCGGAACACCGGCAGATCGGTATTCTGATTACGCGTAGAAGATGTACTGTCGGGATAGAATTTTATACTTCTATATCCCATGTTCCAGGCCTTCTCATCGTTACCAACATCAAATGGTCGTGTACCCCGAAGAACTATATCCGGTGTAAGCTCAACATGGTATACAATGGGATCTTTTCCGTCTGATCCGGTATATTGTTCATCATAGCCAAGCTTGGTTGTATTTACCGTAACCGGTTTACCATCGAAAAAATATTGTTTGCCGGTTAGCCACAGACGTGAACGTATATCCTTTGCATCGTTAAAGTATGCATAGAAAGATGGTATTGTACTCATCGGTGCACTTGGCTCGTAGTTGAGACTATATTTCTTCCGCAGCGAGCGTGGCAACCAGTACCGGTTGTATAACATATATCCGTTCGGAGTTGACGGAGCGAATGGTACTGCAAAAATGAATTCTTTAACGCTCGGTCCGTTGTTAAAGAAGAACATCTTTTTATAGTCCATCTCCAGTTGGTATGCACCGG
>CAMLLI010000434.1 GCA_946480685.1 uncultured Flammeovirgaceae bacterium
CCATTGCACAAAGCGCACGAAGAAAGAAACAAAGCTCGTCCAGCAAATAACGATTAACGGCTAACTACTAAACATAACCTTCCCTCCGACAATCGTCATAGCAACTTCGGTCTTTAGAATATCTGCTTCCGGTATAGTCATGATGTCTTGCGTAAAGACAGTAAAGTCTGCGAGTTTGCCGGGAGTAATCGAACCTTTTATATTTTCCTCAAATGCACCATAAGCAGCATCCAGCGTATAGGAACGCAAGGCTTGTTCGCGCGTCATTTTTTCTTCGGGTTCATAACCACCTTCGGGTTCGCCTTTCAATGTCTTGCGGGTTACAGACGCATAGAAGCAAGGTATAGGATTGATCGGCTCTACGGGCGCATCAGTACCATTTACAATTTTAGCACCCGACTTCAATAACGACTTCCACCTATAGGCACCTTCTTTAATGCGCTTCTCTCCAAGCCGGTCGATAGCCCATGGTCTGTCTGACGACATGTGTATAGCCTGCATTGCCGGTATCACTCCGAGACCGGCAAAGCGTGGTAAATCTTTCGGATCTATATGTTGTGCATGCTCTATGCGAAAGCGATGATCTTTCACATCCGGATGTTCTTTGAACGCTGTCTCATAACGATCGAGTATCTCGCGGTTTGCACGATCGCCTATAGCATGTGAACATACCTGAAAGCCATGCTTCAACGCTTCACGTGATGTCTTTAACACAGTATCCATCGACAGTGTAGCCATGCCTGAGAAGTCAGGACGGTCGGTATAGGGCTCGAGCAGCCACGCCCCGCGTGAGCCGAGTGCACCATCACAATTCAGTTTAACAGAACGTATGGTAAGTATATTTGCTGAATCGATAGCTGGTCCTTTCTTAAACCATTCATATACCAGATCGCGATCGTACCCGGTAATCATCACATACATGCGAACACCTAATTTACCTTCGCGCTTGAATTGCCGGTATAGCGCTATATTTTCGCGGCTCACACCAGCATCGTGAAAACTGGTTATACCATTCCGAAGACATGCCTGTATAGCAAGCTCCAGTGCCTGCACATCGGTCTCTGCCGTAGACTCCGGTATATTTCGCGCGATTAGCGTCATAGCACGTTCATTGAATAACCCGGTCGGATTACCCAACTCATCTCGTATAATCTCTCCACCTTCGGTATTACCTTGTTTTATATTCTCTTTGGACAGTGCCGATATACCGGCAACCTGCATCGCCTTTGCATTGGCAAACGCAGCGTGTCCACTCGCGTGCCACAGGAAGACCGGGTTATCCGGAGATACTTCGCTGAGTCTGGTATGAATCGGAAAACCTTTTACGAGTTTATCAGGCTTAACCTCCCATTTATCCTGGTGCCATCCTCGACCAACAATCCATTGTCCGGGTTTAGCTTTACTCACCGCTTCTTTTACTTTCGCTACGATGTCATCGAAGCTCTTTACGTTCATCAGGTCGAGATTGAGTTCGTTATAGCCAACGCCCATCATGTGCGCATGTCCTTCAATGAAGCCCGGTGTCATGATTTTACCTTGCAGGTCCACGACTTTGGTTTTATCACCGGTAAACCTGGCAACATCTTTTTCCGATCCGGCAAAAACAATTTTATCGCCTGCCACAGCAACGGCCTCCACAACGGGGTAGCGATCATAGGCAGTATAGATCTTGCCTCCTTTAATTACCAGATCAGCAGGTGTTTGGCGGGAGCATTGTGCGAGCAACACGAGTGCGCTCAGGTATACAAACAGATATTTCCTCACAAGTTGATACATTAGGTTTATAAGGATAATGTTAAGATAATTTATTGAAGAATTCACTACCTGTTATCTTTGCGGATTATAATCAGGATATGCGCGCGAGACTTCAGATTTTTCTTTTACTGACTATTTTCTGGCTGGGATACATGATCGCTATACGGGCGTTGTTCCTGGCCTATAACTACGATATATCAGCACAGTTAACAGCAGGCGAAATGTTTCTTACCATGGTACACGGCCTGCGCATGGACGCCAGCATGACGGGATATTTCCTGGCGCTGTCGGGACTTCTGCTCACAGTATCGGCTATCGTTCCCGGACGCTGGCTGCACACAACACTAACCTATATAAATTTCACACTGCTGACTATATCATCGTTGATAACGATCATCGACCTTGAGCTATACCGGCACTGGGGCTTTCGCATTAATAACACACCATTCTTTTATATGGGATCGGGTGCGTTGGGGAGTATCAGTCCGGTGGTAATTATAAAAGGCGTTATGATTCTTGCTGCATTGATAGCGGGTGGCTGGTGGGTATATCTGCGTGTGATCAAACCACGCACCGCTGCATTACCTCCTCCACAGCAAAAGAAATCTGCCTTTGTACTCCTCGCAGTTTCAGGATTAATGTTCGTACCGATACGCGGCAGCTTTAGCGTGGCTCCGATGAATACAGGCTTCGTATACTTTCATAAAACGAAAGCGTATGCCAACCATGCTGCTATCAACGTGATCTGGAATTTTATCTATAGCGTCCGCAAGAGTTCGCGGTCGAGTTACCCGGAGAATTTCTTTGACAAGGAGAAAACACAAAAGCTTTTTACATCGCTATATCCGGCCAGTGATTCAACGGTACGGCTATGGCATGCCGAGCGCCCGAATGTACTGTTCATCATTCTGGAAAGCTTTACGGCCGATGTAGTAGAACCGCTGGGTGGTATAAAAGATCTTTGTCCTAATCTTACCGGGCTTTGCAAGGAAGGTATATTATTCGATAACTTTTATGCAAGTGGCGATCGTACTGACAAAGGGTTGATCAGTATACTCAGCGGCTATCCGGCACAACCTCAGACATCGATCATTAAATATCCTGCCAAGACACAGCGGTTGCCGCACATCAGTCAGTATATGCGCGCAATGGGCTATAGAAGTTCTTTCCTGTATGGTGGTGATGTAGACTTTGCCAACTTCCGTTCTTACCTCACCACGGGCGGCTTCGATCATATTACCGACATGGACGATTTCCCTTCTAAACTGAACACCTCGAAGTGGGGCGTTCATGATCACTATATGTTCGAGCAGGCACTGAAGGAATTGGACACTACGCGCGCTCCGTTCTTTAAAGTTATACTTACGTTGAGCAGTCACGAGCCGTTTGATGTTCCGATGGAGCCCTATATAAAAGGCAATGATGAGGAATCACTCTTCCTTAATTCATGCCACTATACCGACAAGAGTCTGGGTGATTTTATACGCACGTGTAAACAACAACCGTGGTGGCAAAATACAATTGTTGTTATGACGGCCGATCACGGTCATCGTCATCCCGGTAACAAGCCGCTCTCGGTGAAGGAACGTTTTAAGACACCGCTGCTAATCATTGGCGGACCAATAAAAAAAGATACGGTGATCCATACCATGGCCGGGCAAACCGATATAGCCAATACATTGCTGGCGCAACTCGACAAACCTTCGCCTGATTTTATATTCAGTAAAAATATACTCGGCAACAAGGTTGTACCGTTTGCTTCGTTCTTCTTTAATGATGGTTATGGCTTTGTGTTACCGAATAAACTGATCATCTATGATACCCCGGGCAAACAATTCTTAAAGAAGGAAGGCGCTGACGAAAGCGACCTGGAGTTAAGCAAAGCTTACCAGCAAGCACTCTACAGCGACTATAATAAACGATAAGCCCCTATATATAGGGCGGTATAACACCAACGTAAACCAAACACCGATATGAAGAAACTATCTATACTGATAATTTTATTTTTAGTTACAATTGTCGCGCAGGCGCAGGACTTCGGTCTGTCGTTCTCTTATTTCATTCCGAAGAACGGCTACTTCTCAACGCCTATCAGTCCGTTTTCAATACGGGGTTTAGGATTTGACATCAACCGTTTTTTGGCAATTGAGACAGGTGCTTCGCTATACCGTATGTCTGGTCTGAACATGAAAGACCTTCCGTTCGAAAGTAAAGATCCGCTGGTAGGACCTAACTTTACGATTTTTGTTCCGGTGGAGCTGGTGATTCAGTTCAAGGGACAAGCTGCGGAGTTTGACATCAAAGGTGGTGTGTTCGGTTTTCACGGCATGGGACAACGCATCAACTATGGAAACTTCGATCGTGCCGTGCGTACGTACGAAGGATGGCAGGTTGCCAACAGTGATTTAACATTTACCAATAAACCGGGCTGGGGCTATCATGGTGGTGCTGAGCTTACGGTATATGTAACGGGACAAGTAGGTGTGTCCATCGAAGCGAATTACCTCGTGGGCGAATCCAAATTTCCACTCAAAGGAAGTTATACCGGTGGCAACACATCACTCGAGACAAAGGCTGTTGATTACCCGGACGCTAAAATTGATTTTACCGGTATGGAGTTTTCCATCGGGCTGATCTTCAGTTCCGGGGGTGGGCCGTCTGCTCCTAAGAAGGCTAAGCGGAGAAGAAGATAATTTACAGCTGTGAGCTTTGAGTTGCGAGCTGCGAGAAGTAAGAAGCCAGAAGCCAGAAGTAAGACGTAAGAAGGGCTGCTGGCTGCTGGTTTCTGGCTGCTGGATACTCGAGCTATATATATATACTCTTTTACTCTTTTGTTTATTCTTTGGGTATACTATCAAGGGGGGCTTCGGGAGATGGTTGCAAAGGTGCGGGGATGATTTTACTTTCTTGGACTCCTTTGTTATACTTTTTGTATAGTAAGTGCGAATCGTCTACAAAAACTTTATAGGCTGCCTTGGATGCTGCATCTTTTATAAAAGGTATAGCATCGGTCTCTACTTTCGGTGCCGGTAAGATATAGTAATCTTTCTGTGCATCTGTGGTGCGGTATACCCATTCGAGGTAGTATGCAGCGCTGTCAATGATAGTCACTGC
>CAMLLI010000435.1 GCA_946480685.1 uncultured Flammeovirgaceae bacterium
AAACAGGTATAGCACCTGGCACATATACTAAATATATAGTCATAAAAAAAACCGGCAAATATCAGCCGGTTTTTTGTTTCAGAAAACCTGAATCGTTCAGAACTTAAGGTCTGCTGCTTGAACCTGGGTCCTGTATGCGTTTACCGCCTTTGTCGAAATAATAGTTTTTAGTCTGATCGCCTGAACCAACGCGAACCATGTAACCGTTTGTAGTTTTGTTACGGTATACAGAGCCACTTTCCCAACCGGTATATTCAGAACCTTTCAATGTAGTTCTCAGAGATGAAGGTACATCTGCTGATTTTACAGTTTCATAATCTTTCTGAATATACTGATCAGACTGCTGCTGTGTTGCAGGTTGCTGCGTAGCAGATGGTGTAGCCGATGGCTGTTGAGTTGCTCTTGTACCAGTTGTGTCAACCTGTTGCGCGTTCACTGCCACAATGCCTAACATAAACATTCCGGCAAATAATAACATTAGCTTTTTCATAGCACTTGTAATGATTTTTGTTTTATAATAATTAACTTTTATGCAATCCGTTATCAACAAAACTATGCCTGACAACGCAGTATTAGAAAGTATTTAAAAACACAAAGCTGTTGAGGAATGGTGTGGACATGTTATTAACATGACTGTGGTAAAAACGGGCAGTTCATATTTTTTTCGATGTAAGACGTATAAAGCGGATGACTGTGCGAACCTCTTTACGTGTTAAGCAGTTATTTTTACTATTTGAAAATGTGAAGTACGTATGCGAAGTATCATTATTCTTTTACTGGTTCTTATGACATTGTCTCAATCGCATGGACAGAACCCGATTGTGACAATGCCGCCTGACACTACCGCTCTTATTTTCAACAATCTTCTGCAAGACACCATCAGGCGCGACACAACGGAAACTCCCTCTTCTGTGCCTGCCGGCAATGCACAACTTACTGCGCCCAGTAAATACTATAGTCTTATTAAGCCCAACGCGATTACTCGCAAAGGCCTCTTCACCGTACACAAAGTAGAGGATCAGTATTACTTTGAAATACCGGATAGTCTGCTCGGTCGCGACCTGCTTATTGTTAGTCGTATAGCGCAAGGCGCTGCGGGTGTACGACAGGAATATATAGGGTATGCCGGTGATCAGATCGGCAATACCATTGTACGATTTGAAAAAGGACCATCGCATAAACTTTTCCTGCGCAGAATTTCTTACCAGGACAATGCGGGCGATAGTACAACAGCGATGTATAATGCTGTTGTCCGTTCGAACTTGCAACCACTCGTGGCAGCCTTTGGGATTGGCGCCTACTCACCCCGTGGTAAAGGAAGTGTGATCGATGTTACAGACTATATAAATGGAAGCAACGATGTATTCTTCTTCAGTACATCGTCCAAGAAGACTTTGCGCATCGGGGGTATCATCCCCAACATGAGCTATATTAAAGATATAAAGTCCTATCCGCTGAACCTCGAGATACGCACCATAAAAACCTACGATGAGTCCACGAGCGACAATACCTTCACGCTGGAGCTGAACACATCGATAGTATTGCTGCCGAAGACCCCCATGCGAAAACGTTTTGCAGACAGACGCGTAGGATACTTCACCGAACGCTACACCGATTATGATGTGAACCCGCAGGGCGTAAAAGTAGTAAGCTATATCAAGCGGTGGCGCCTCGAACCCAAACCCGAAGATATGGCCCGCTATAGAAACGGTGAATTGGTAGAACCGCTGAAACCAATTATATACTATATCGATCCGGCAACACCGAAAAAATGGGTCCCCTATTTAAAACAAGGTATAGAAGACTGGCAGGTTGCATTTGAGAGAGCCGGATTTAAAAATGCAATTCAGGCACGTGAAGCACCCGATCCGGAAACATACCCGGACTGGAGCCTGGAAGATTCACGACACTCGGCTATAGTATATAAACCATCCTCCATCGCGAATGCAGCAGGTCCTATTGTTACCGATCCACGCAGCGGTGAAATACTGGAGAGTCACATCAACTGGTATCATAACCTGATGTCCATACTGCACGACTGGTATATGGTGCAATGTGGCGCCAGTGATCCGCGTGCACAGAAAATGAAATTTGATGACGACCTGATGGGTGAACTCATCCGCTCGGTTGCAGCACACGAAGTAGGGCACTCACTCGGCCTTACACATAATTTCGGTGCAAGCTCCACCGTGCCGGTTGAAAAATTGCGTGATCGCGCCTGGCTTGAAACAAATGGACACACGCCTTCTATTATGGACTATGCACGTTTTAATTATGTAGCACAACCGGAAGACAGTGTAAGTGAACGAGGTCTGATTGCGCGTATAGGTAAATATGACCTGTGGGCAATCGAGTATGGATATCGCTATTACCCCGATATACCTTCGGCTGAAAAAGAAATACCATTCCTGAATGGGGCCATCATCGAGAAGATGAAGGATCAACAATTCTGGTTCGCTTCTGAATTTTCAACAGATGACCCGCGCGTACAGACCGAAGATATAGGCGACAATGCCATGAAGGCGGGCGAATACGGCATTAAAAATCTGAAGCGAATTATACCTCGTCTCAATGCGTGGACGTATGTACCGAATGAAGGTTACAAGAATCTCAACCAGCTTTACAACGGTGTTACTAATCAGTATGACTATTATCTGAATCACGTAACAACCTATATCGGTGGCACCTACGAGACAATCAAATCATCGGAGCAGATTGGTCCGGTATATAGCGTGGTGCCGGCTACGCTGCAAAAAGATGCCTTGAGCTTTCTTAATAAACACATCTTTCAGCCACCCGTGTGGTTGTTGGACACGGTTATTCTCGCCCGCATCGGGCAGAACGCGACACAAATTATAGCACAGTCGCAGGAGCGTGTATTGAATTCATTATTAAGTTATACTACACTTACACGTCTCGCGGAAGCCGAAGCCTTGAATGAGACACGCGCATACCGACTGATCAATTACATGGATGATCTCGATCAGTATATATGGACGGAACTGGGTACCTATAGCACCATTGGCATATATAGGAGAAATCTTCAGCGATATTATGTTGACAAGCTGTTGGATCTTTCCAAAAACACATCCGCTTTTTCAGATGCTGATGCCATTATTAAAAACAAACTTTCTGAAATTAAAGCAAGGCTGAAGAAAGCAATCCCCAAAACGAAAGATGCCATGACAGTATATCATTTGAAATACCTGGAAGGCAAACTCAGCAGTATACCCTGACCACATTTTTTAGTGTCCTATTATTGTACCGGTTCGGTAATAAAATTCTGCACTTCACACCAAGTGTAGAAAAGCGGCCATCATTCATAAAAGAGTGTGAGGAACGTATGTTGAAACGTGTCATAACACGACCCGGCCGGTATAATAATTTACCCATTTCTTCTGTATTTAAACACGTTGATTATGGGAAAGGACAGAGAAGGGAAATTCCACCCAGCAAAAGGAAGACCTAGCGGACAGGGTAAAGACAACAATATAGAATTGCATCTGAAAGACGATGGTGCCCTGGATCTATACCTGGAAACAGCAGAGAAGTATACGGATGGTCAGGAAGAAATGCCGGCGAATGTAAGAGTACGGCATCCTAATCGTAATGCAGATAAGCACACTGAATATGCTGAAGATGGTAAGCCGAACAAATGGTATAAGAAAACAGCATCCGCGAAAGCTTCGCGTGCGTCTGGTACCTCAGAAAACGGACTTGCATCAAACGGCAAACGCGACACAACGGAGGGGCTGGAGCTCCCCGGTGTCCTTACGAAGCCGCTGCTGGAAGAGCTCTTCAATCACAGCGCCAAGCACTATATAACTGCATTTATGGCGACACACCAATCTGGTGTGGAAGTGAATGAGAAGCAAGACCTGGTAACGTTCAAGAATATACTGCAACAGGTCTCATCGCAGCTCCGCCAGAACGGTGTGGATGAGACAACGGTGATACGCATGCTTGCCCCCGGATATGATCTTCTTAAAGACGATGCGTTCTGGAGAAGTCAGCAGGCCGGGCTCGCTATATTTATATCCGATACGCTGTTCCGGTATATAAAAATGCCGGAGCCACCGATAGAAGAGGGTGTACTCACCGGAGGTTCATTCTTTCTGAAGCAACTCATTCCGATGATGACCAACCGCGAATATTTTTATTTGCTGGTGATCAGTAAAAAGCAATCCAAGGTTTTCAAGATCGATTCTTTCGGTATTCAACATATACCTATACCGGAAATGCCGAATGGTATGGATGATGTTGTCCATTTCGAAGAAAAAGACGACCAGAATCTTTGGCGGACCGGAAGCAGCGGTGCGGGTGGTGGTGCTAACTACCATGGTACAGGAGCCGGTAAACCGGATGAAAAGGAAAATATAGCGCTATACCTGGAAGAAGTTGATGAGACACTCTGGGAAGAACTGCTGCATAATGAAAATGTTCCGCTTTTGCTGGCGGGTGTAGATTACCTGCTGCCGATCTTTAAATCAGTAACAGGCTATAATAACATCTGGGACGAAGCGCTTACCGGAAGCTATGAACATGAAGACTTAAACAAGCTTCGTCAGAAAGCGATGGAAGTAATGGCACCTTACTTCGAAGAGCGTCATAAGAAAGCGCTGGACAATTATGGAAATCAGTCGGCTACCGAGTTGACCTCATCGGTACCCGCAGATGTTATCCCGGCCGCTTACTATGGACGTGTGTCTCATTTGTTTGTACAGAAAGGTGAGCACATCTGGGGAACGTTTGATGAGATGGCCAACAAACTGGTGATCCATGAGACACAGCAAAGTGGGGATGAGTGTCTGCTGAACACAGCAGTTATTAAAACGATACTCACCGGAGGAGACGTGCACATTCTTG
>CAMLLI010000436.1 GCA_946480685.1 uncultured Flammeovirgaceae bacterium
AGTTACTACCGGGTGTTACCGCCACGGATGAATCTTCTTCCGGCATGGTTATACGCGGCTCGCATCCAAGCTATAATCTGACCTTACTCGATGGAATGACTATATATCAACAGGATCACCTCTTCGGTTCGTTCAGTATTATCAATGCCGACATCGTTAAAGAAGTGCAGGTGCATAAAGGAATGTTTGATGCGCGGTATGGCAGTCGTGTGTCAGGCGTCATCGATATCACTACCAAAAATGGAAATGCTGTAAAGCCTTCATTCAACGTTAAGCTCAACATGATCAACGCGAAGGCTACGGTTGAAATACCGATATCAAAAAAATGGTCATTGTTTGCCGGTGCGCGAAGATCATTTACAGATGTCGCCCGAACGCATCTGTTCAACACACTTTTCTCCGTAGCGCGAACCTACAATGATCAGATCGAGTATTTCCGTTTAATTGAAGGGCTCGACAAGGAAACCAAACCGAAGTACTATTTCTTTGATATCAACACCAAGCTGTCCTTCCGACCATCATCCCGCGATATACTTTCACTTAGTGTATATACCAGTCGCGACAAGATGTATATCGCCGACAGTTCTTTAATAGGTGATGACGTTGACAACTATATACTAGACCGTAGTGAGACAACCCGTTGGGGAAATAACGGGTTAAGTTTTCGCTGGGCACGCCAATGGAGCGACACGTATTATTCAACAGTCCGGATATCCGATTCCAAATTCTTTCGCCGATATAATTATCAGCAGGCTCTCATCCTGGACTCGATGCGAAACGACTTTGTCCTGGATTCTAAGAACAGCATCCATGACCTGACCTATGCTGCTGACAACGAATGGAAGCTCCGCGATGCGTTATCAGTCCGCTGGGGATTATCCGGCACGAGACAGGAAACCGACACCGATACCTACCATAAACTCATATATCCCGATGATACGCCACCTGAAAACAGCAGGGAAACTCAACAGGAATATAGCTGGCTTCACAGCCTCTACGGAAGTATACTTCTATCACCAACGAAACGATTGACAACATCAGCGGGGGCACGCATGGTATATTACTACAACCAGACCGGAGCACTATATATCGAGCCTCGCTTTACGGCACAGTATAAACTTTCTGAAAGATTAAACCTGAAAACCGGATACGGGCGAAGTAACCAGTTCATAACACAATTGTTCTACCCTTCCTGGAACACAGCATCTATATCCGGCATGAGTGAAAACTTCTGGATGCTATCGCGTCCCGGCGATGCGAGCGCACCGGTTATATCAGGCGATCATGTAAGTGCCGGTGCAACGATGCGAAGTAAACAACTGGTATACGATGCAGAAATATACTATAAAGTAAACCGTGGTGTCATTATCGATGAGTACCTCAACTCCGGTAACACTACGATGTATGGCCTCGACATCATGGTGCAGAAAACAAGTGGTATCCATAAGGGATGGATCGCCTATTCACTCTCACGTGCTACACAAACACACCCCTATATTCTTAACGGAGATCGTGCGCCATCGTGGCAAGACCAGCGTCATGAATTAAAAGTGGTCGACATGATGATGCTTGGCAACTGGAACATATCGTCTGCACTCATCTTCGGGTCAGGCAAGCCGTATCCCAAATATACAGTGCGTTATCTCCGTGATGGCAACGGGGAGATTAATGACTATCAACTTCTTTTGGATTACACGAACCAATCGCGACTCCCCGCTTATTTTAGAATTGACATTGCTGCTTCGTATAGTATACGGTTTAAAAATTCCCGTCAAATTGAAATGGGACTGTCCATTCATAATATTACCGATCACAATAATATCAAGACACGGAAAATTGACAGGAGCCGACTGGAGGAAGCTAAATTTTCCAATACGGAACTTCCTCCCACTTACAGCGATGTTGTATTGCTTGGTTTTTCCCCTACACTATCCGTGAGCGTTACGCTTTAACAGATCAGGATCGGTTCTCCACGAGTCCTATACCCTATATATTTTGCCTTTGTTGCCAGCGATATCAATCATTTCCAGGGTGCATCGTGTCCAATCAACGATTTAAAAAAAAGTAAAAAATCTTTTAGGGTAAATCTGCGGGAGCCTGTAATCATATTGAAAACACAAAAATTCAATATGAATATGAAAACAAAGACTATCAGTTCGCTTTTAATCCCATTTGCTCTCCTAGCAACCTTATTTCTTTCTTCCTGTGATGACGATGGAGAAAAATCATCCAACCTCAATGAAGCTGCCAAAAAAGAGAAGGTAAATAAAGTTCTGGATTTCCGTGACGATCTCAATTTTGTAAATCGCTTTATCACCGAAAGTATACCGGATGCATCTTCTGAAACAGGACGCACCGCATTTACAACTTCTACCTTGGCACGCCTGAAGAACGCAGCACCCTGCGCAGAAGCGATCGAGGAAGAATTGCCTGACGGTTCAACGAAGATCACACTTGATTTCGGTGATGGCTGTCAAACCGAAGAAGGCATTGAAGTATCAGGAAGTGTTATCATTCTCTTCTCATTCAGCGAAAGCACGATTGAATATAGCCTGGAATTTATAGACTATAGCGAGCTAAGCTCCAATGAACATGCAGGTGAAATCGTAAACGGTACAGCAGGCGGAAGCTTCGTGTTCGACCTGGAGGCCGGTATATTTACACAGGAAATGGAACAGGACCTGACCATTACCTACGCGGATAACACCAAAGCTAACTATAAAGTAGCACAGGCTGCTGAAATGACTGAAGAAGGTTTACGCGTGATCTCATTAACAACGAGTGGTAATTTTGCTGATGGTGGCGCGTTTACCATGACACTACGCAAAAACCTTGTATATGATTTCTCGTGTGCCGGAGACTTCCCGATTGAAGGTGAAGAAATGTTAATGTTCCAGGGCAACAGCATCCTTGTAAACTATGGAAACCGCACCTGCGACAGAGACTTTACCATAAAATAATGGCCCTCTCTTAAATATAGCGAATCCCGGAAGTTCCGGGATTCCTTTTTTTAAGTATATATCTCTTTGAGAGAACGTAAAATACAATTATACATCCGCCAGCAGGAATGGCAATTTCCGTATGCGTTTACCCGACAGGTCAAATATAGCATTGCATAGTGCCGGTGCGAGAGCAGGCAGTCCGGGTTCACCAACACCACCGGGCTTTTCATCATTCTCCATAATATGTACTTCTATCTCCGGTATCTCCTGCAAGCGCGGCATACTATAGGTATTGAAATTCTTTTCTACTGCTTTACCTTCCTTAAAATGCGTGGCGTGATTGATAGCAGCACCCAACCCCATGATAATGCTGCCTTCTACCTGTGCCCGAACAATATCCGGGTTTACATACAAGCCGCAGTCAATCAAAGCATATACTTTATCAATCCTGATTTTTTGATCCGCCTTGCGCGATACTTTTACAACCTGCCCTACCATGGCACCAAAGCAATCGGTAATAGCAACACCCCACCCGCTATGTTTTTCACGGGTTTTCCAGTTACTCACAACGGCCAGCCTATCCGCCAATGCAAGGCAACGCGGTGAACCAAGATGAGCTTTCCGGAATTCAAGCGGATCCTGGGAAGCCAGGTGCGCGAGTTCATCCATGAAACTTTCAAACGCAAACGCATCCACATTCGCTATAGGCGCACGCCACCACATCGTGGGTATAGGAGATTTGGTGGCAACACCTCCAAAACTATAGTGTGGGATTGATTTATAGTAATCGCTCAGCAAACCGCTGATCTCGCCTGAGTTTTCCTTTAGTGTATAGGGTTGCGTCTCGTTGTCCGCTCCGGGTCCTATATATTGTGAAGCCGAAATGATCTGAAGGGCATGTATCTTTTTATGCACATCAACACCGCCTCTGCATTTATAGAATGACCCTGCGCGAAAAGGTCCCATCGTCATATCATCTTCACGTGTACACATTACTTGTACCGGGGCCTTTATAGCTTTTGAGATCAGCGCAGCCTCGAGCGGGTAATCCGGAAATGCTTTCCTTCCGAAACCGCCCCCTAAAAATGTCATATTTACCGTGACGTTTTCAATGGGTATATTTAGTCGCTGACTCAGGTCTGCTTGTATCCAGTTCGCTTCCTGTATAGATCCCCATATTTCAATGCTGTTGTCTTTTACATCGGCAATGCAATTGAGCGGCTCCATGCAGCTATGCGATTGATAGGGTGCTTCATATATATACTCGATGGAAGCAGAAGCATTTTTTATAGCGGTCTCAAAAGTATCCGGTGATACGGGTTTGTCAAGGTCCTGTCTCATTCGGCTTGCGAGCTGTTCTGAATCGAGGTGATCAAAGCCTGTGTCATCCCACTCTACTTTGAGAAGCTTGCGACCCTGCATTGCTGTCCACAAAGAATCTGCTACCACCGCAACACCTTCATACATCAACCCGAAGACAGCACGCTGCACTTTCATGACATGCTTTACTCCCGTGACTGATTTAGTTGCTGTATCATCAAAACTTTTTACTTTGCCCCGGAAGCGCGGATTTCGTTCCACCACGGCATAGAGCATGCCCGGTAATTTTTTGTCGAGTCCAAATATAGCAGTGCCGTTCGTCTTGGCAGCTGTATCTTTTCGCTTGAGCGATTTACCTATAATTTTATAGTCTTTGCGCGCTTTCAGTTTTATCTCCCGGGGTGGCGTGAGTTGTGCTGCATCTTTCGCCAATACACCATAATTAAGCTTTCGCCCGGTAGCGCGATGTACAACGTGTCCATTCTCAGCATAACATTCCGTTGGTGCTACACGCCATTGGTTTGCAGCAGCTTCCACAAGCATCTCGCGGGCAGAAGCACCCATGCGTAATAGCTGCTCATACCAGCCGCGGACCGAGAAG
>CAMLLI010000437.1 GCA_946480685.1 uncultured Flammeovirgaceae bacterium
GACGCTCTTCCGATCTCGTTCTGACGAACAGCATGGACTATGAATTTACAGATGTATATAAAATGAAGCTGTTGGCCGGCAGAATTTTTTCAAGAGAGCATGTACAAGACGCGGATACCTCGGTAGTAATTACAGCCTCGCTCGTAAAACAGTTAGGCTTTAATGATCCAGAAGATGCTATAGGACAAACTCTCTCCATCCCAGACTGGTATGATCCGATCATAGTAGGTGTTGTGAATGACTATCACCAGGTGTCATTAAAGAATCCGCTACAACCCACCGTATTTTACTGCGACACTCAAGACGGAGAATACTATTCCCTGCGCATTCACTCCAACAATATCAATGAGACAATCGCGGAGATCGAGAAAGCCTATACGAAAGCTTTTCCGGGCAATCCGTTCGAATACTTTTTCCTCGATGACTATTTTAACTCCCAGTATAAAAATGAGCGCCAGTTCGGTATGCTCTTTACAACCTTTGCTGCACTGGCACTTGCCATAGGCTGTCTCGGACTGTTAGGACTTGCCGCCTATACTACCATGCAACGCACGAAAGAAATCGGCATACGAAAAGTATTAGGATCAAGCGAACTTGGAATTTTCTTTCACCTGTCCAAAGAATATATCAGACTCATTTTACTCGCAACAGTTTTAGCGGTGCCACTGGTATATTTTGTGATGAACGAATGGATAGAAAGTTTTCCATACCACATAAGCATACACGCTGAAGTATTTATTATAGCAGGCTGTTTTGTACTTACCATGGCCATGCTCACGGTAAGCTTTCAGACGATTAAGGCGGCACGCGCAAACCCTGTGAAATCTTTGCGAAGCGAATGACCCTGGCTAGAAGCTTCTGGCTGCAAGATCTGGCAACCAGAAGCTATCTCCATTTTACAATAGGATCTATCCATTCCTTATATCCTCTATATATAAAGCCATGACTTAATCCGGTGTTAAGTTTGATCTCTTTGTAGCTTGACAACGTTTCTCTATTTGTAAAGACAGCACCACAAGTTCCGTGCGGGTCGGTTGACTCTATGATAGAAAGGAAATGCCCATATAGCGTAAGATGTACATACTCCTTATACGTATCCGGCCAGCAGCCTCCCATTACTACATACCGGAGGTTCTTGTTACGGAGTCGCGCGGAGACATGCAATGTAATATTCCAGCCGGCAGAAGCACCAAGCACTATTATATTTCTGGCTTTTACATTTCTGCTAAGTAAAGAGTCAATTTGAGACACTGTCCTATTTACATAGACTGAGTCGTCTATCCCTTGCTTGCGAATTTCACTGATGACGTGAAAACCGCGTTTACTCAACGAGTCAAGGATATTCAGGTATTCGTAAGGTCCCCACTCCGGTGCAGACTGGTTGATCGCATTGTTACCTAATACAGTCACCACTCCACCATGTTGATAGAATATAAAACGATCAGTCCGGCTAAATTCATCAGGTAAGTATATACCCGAGGTTTGACCCAAGGCTTGCGGGCTAATCAGTAATAGTATTAGTATCAGTCGCATTGGGTAATATAGTATTGATCGCTTTAGAAAGCTACGGATTACCGGCAAAAAAAACCAGGCTAAAATCCAGTGCCACTATATATATACTAAAAACCAAAAAAATAACATTTCGATTAAAGTCTACTCAGTAAACTGTAACGTAAGCAAATATACCCTTAACAATTTGCAGTTTTTACATCAGGAGGCTATAGTAATTTTAAATATTACGCTTCCGTTGCCAATCATAAACCTTTTAATTAAGTTCGATATACTTTATCAAATCCCCCTCGCTATGAAAAACAAACAACCCACGTTAGCAGCCAATGGGCATGCCTGTCGGCTCCATGCGTCACCACCTGGATTGACGATTTTGCAACTCCGATCGTGTATGGTATAGCATACACGATACATATCCTCATTTTTAGTCTATAGTATAAGTCTTTAATCATCCTGATACCTTCAGCGTTGGTTAGATATCCTTTTGTTTCCGGCTACGGTTCCCTTCCTGTTGTACCATTCATCTTTCATCACCACATTTTATGAAAAGCTTCATTTTATGTGCTCCGGGGTCGGCATGACCTTACGGCTATTGCTATGCCCCGATTGCATAGTATAAACAAACTACCTTCCTGTCATTTCCATAAAAGTAAACCCCCTCGTTTATGAAAAGAATTTTATTCCGTTCGTTCATAGCCATTGCGCTATGTTGTATGCTCTCGTTTACCTTGTCTGCCCAACCATGCACACCGGTTAGCAAAATTTCATCCTTTCTTTATAATGGCTTTATCGTTGGCGAACAAAACACCATGGAACTCCGCGCTGAAAGCGGAAGTATATATTTGCGGGGTATATTTACCCTTACCAGTGGCACACTTCCACCCGGAGTCGTACTTGACGGAAATAAGATAACAGGTATACCAACCACAGTCGGCACGTATACATTCACGATAGGTGCATCGTCTGCTGCCGGTTGTCCGGTATATCAAAGAACGTTTACATTAAAAGTTACGTGGAATTTACCATGCAGTGAGTTTGCAATAACATCAGCAGGCGCGGCTCCGTCAGCGCAAGGCTTCAGAGGATCGATAACTTTCAGGACTGAGCATTTTGACTCTATTCAGTATTCCCCCATCAGTCTGCCTGACGGATTCAACCTGAATCATACTGCTGGTTCTTACGATGCGATAGTGACCGGTACACCGCAAAATGCAGGACTATATACCGTTGTGCTTGCTGCCCAGAGTAACAAAGGTTGCCGCGATACCATTCACTACACCTGGCAGGTATATTGTCCCACTATTGCACTCGACTCCATAAACCCACGAAAGTCTAAGCTACCGTATGGCGTGATCGGTATACCGTACAATCAATATTTCGACAATGGATTCTTCCGGAATTATAGCATTGGTATATCAGAAGGATCGTTACCACCTGGACTTATTTTTGAGAATGAACAAATTATTGGAACGCCTACAACGGCCGGCATATACCATTTCACGGTTCGTGCTGTACATCCTGCTGTGACTTGCGCCTACATCGAACAGCCCTACTATATTGAAGTATCGCTACCGAATACGGTTTGTAAAATTTATGATGCGATCGCACCTTCACCGGCAGAGGTATCAGACAAAACATACTTTGCAAAGGAAAATTTCACCATTTCTTTCTCAGCCAGTAACGGAGGCATTACGGATGACAGCGCCCAGTTTAAACTAGTGGAAGGTCGTTTACCAGATGGTATAACTTTAAACGGAAATATACTTAGCGGGCAGCTCGATCATGCCGGCACATGGAATTTCATGATAGGTGCATTTTCAAAAGATGGTTGCCCTTACTACAAGCAGCAGTATGTTATACAATTTATCCAGAAAGATGTGTGCGATTCCTTTGGGTTGACGGTACTTATGGGTGAACCCGGATTTACGAGGGTGGGAGTAAATATGTTTTTGGTAATCGGTATAGAGAGGGATTTTGATTCTGCAACGTATGATGCCGTACATCTACCGGTTGGATTTGAAATCACGAATCACTCGGGAAGCATAGTAGAGGTATCCGGACGTGCACTTTATGAAGGCTATGAAGAGTTTGTCATTGCAGCAACTACAGTTGAGGGCTGCCAGGACACATTAACAATCGGGCAAAATTTTACATGCCTTATGTCCCAGCCCTTTGTTCCCGATGCCAAACTACTTTCTTATCTCCCTGTCAATGAAGCATACTCTCAATACGTAGGCTTCGAGGATCTCTACATGATTGTAGACGTTGATTATACTTTATTCCGTGTGGAAGTAACACAGGGTTCATTACCTCCGGGCCTTACGCTAAGAGATAGTAACTATGTAGGCGGTTTTATCGAGGGAACACCAACCACCGAGGGAAGCTATACATTTACAGTAAGTGCCATTATTTCTGAATGTACTATTAACGAGCAAGTCTATACCCTCGTAGTGCGGGGTCCTACACCTTTTCAGCCGTTCACTTTACATCCGGTTTGCTCCAATGACCTGACATCGAAAACGTGGAGAGTTCATAATCCAAATGGCTTCAGTATTCCACTCAGGTATGGGGCGGTATACTACGATGGCTATACCTCATCTGTTCTCCCATTTGGCCTTGCCCCTGCAGGCGACTTCGAAATCACAATCTATACAGATAAAACTTCATCTCCGACACTTCCTGGTACGTTGCGATTACATTGGACCGATATTGATGGAACCCCGCGTACAACTTCTAAATCTGCCAGTACGGAACTATGCGATCCACCTGCATGTGCGTATGCTTCGGATGTGATATCTGTTCATCAGGGGCTGACTAAAAATGGTTACAACGTAACCCGTGATGCCAGCAGAACTGCATCGACATTTGGCACCCCAGGCAACAGTAACGAATCGTGGGTTCCTGCTCGTCACTACTCGCTCGGCTACAACGGATTTATAGTATTGCGCATGAGCGGTAATATATATAATGGACCGGGTAACGACTTTATTATACATGAATACTCCTTTGGCGAACCTACATTTGCAAAGAACCCCGAACGTGCTGAAGTGCAAATCTCACAGAATGGTACTACCTGGATATCATTAGGACTAACAACACCAGCATCTTGTCAGGGTACACTCGACCATGCGTTTGATATAGCAGGAAAATTGCCTTGGTTCCGCTATGTAAAAGTGATTGATAAAACAGACCGTAATGCACGGACACTAAACGGTGCATGTAGCCCTACCGCTATATTTGCTTTCGATGGTCTCTCCGATGGTTTTGACCTGGATGCTATAACTTGTGCGAATAACAATGCTGTTGCACGCGAAATCGCAGAGACAGAAGAAGAATC
>CAMLLI010000438.1 GCA_946480685.1 uncultured Flammeovirgaceae bacterium
AACAACCGGCAACGTCAATGTCTTTCGTTCCATTGGTTAGTGTCTCATATATACCTGGGTATAAACTTGTGGATGCTTGAACAATCATGGTATCGCTTTCCAGGATTTCCTGCAAGGGCAGGGGAGTGCTGGCCAGTTCCCACGATGACTTTTCAGGGTTGGTTATCTGCGAAGTAATTCTATAGGTATATGCACCATGCGGATGAAAGCGATCGTAACCAAGCGAGTGTTTTACACGGATCATTACCATCATGCCAACGGACATAGCCAGCGCGAGTCCAAATATATTAATGAATGAAAACAGTCTGTTCTTGACAAGACTGCGCCACGCGATGATAAAGTAATTTCTGATCATAGATTGGTGTTACTGCCGGACGTTGCCAATAATCAAACCAAACTAAATATCGTCATTTTTAGCGTGTATAGTTAATATAGTTGAAACGATGCATTTCATTTTCGATCGTAAACGTTCGGTTTCGAATCTATTGCTACGTGATGTGTAATGAATAAAGCATGTGATGTTGAGACAACGTGATGGTATATATATCCGCGCGAGGTATAGCAACGGGATGTCCGATAGCGGAATCAGGCAGCAACTTGCCCGCGGCATCTGAGTGCTAACATCTTTCCGATATTATGTGACTCGTAGTAACTATAGCAGTTATGATGCTGAGACATGGAATAGTATAGGTAGGGTGATCACGTTGCCATTAACAAGCCCATAAATTTCCGGCAAAAAGCAGGGCGTTAGCCGGTCGCGAAACATTCTCCGAGATCGTTTTTTTAAGCACGGTGGCACGAAAATGAATCTCCCTGTTTCAAATTTCTGAAAGTATTAACAACTTTAGTATTGTCGGTGCAAACGATTTTATTAACGTTTCAAACGATTGAATTTTTAAGCGTCCGCAATAACGGTGCTTTTGTTTACTAACATTATAAAAACGAACTCTCGCTTTCATAAAAATGATACAACAGTTTTTCGATAGCTGTTTTGAGACTTTACCAGGCACAGGTACCGGTATTTCTATGTCCCGCCGATGCCGTCATTTGGTTCTTTCATCTTCAATTTAATCACCTAAAAAAATCACATCCATGGCCAGAAACAGATCACCTTCTTACGCATGATTTTAAAAGTGTCTTTAATACACCTAAAAGGGTTAAGACACTGATCGACTTGTACTAATTATTCAACCTAAACCGAGCTTAAATGAAATTAAATCTACTGTTACCAGTAGGACGGTCACTCTTTTCCCTATCCCAAGGAAAAATGATCATCATCCTGCTGTTCTACTTTACTTCTACAGGCGTACTTCATGCGCAGCAGAACACCACAGAGCGTACGGTTTCCGGAACTATCGTAGATGAGACCGGAGCTGCTATGCCGGGTGTGAGTATTCTTATTTCCGGTACCAGTACCGGTACACGCAGCGATGCCGATGGTAAATATCAACTGATTGTTCCTGCCGATCGTGATGTGTTGCACGTTACATTTATTGGCTATAAAAATGTAGACATAACCGTTGGTTCACAGACGATCATCAACGTGACGATGGCTCCCGATATACAATCGCTCGAAGAAGTTGTTGTTGTTGGTTATGGTGTTCAAAAAAAACAGAGTGTGGTGAGTGCTGTTACGAGTGTATCACCAGAGACGTTGAAATCACCAACGGGTAATCTCACCAATTCTATAGCCGGACGTGTTGCTGGTATAATTGCTTACCAGACCAGTGGTGAACCGGGTTTGGGAACCGACAACTCTGCATTCTTTATACGGGGTCTTTCGAGTTTTGGAAGCGGTAAAGTAAATCCGCTTATTCTCATCGACAATATAGAATCGAGTGCTACTGATCTCGCGCGTTTGCAGACGGACGATATAGCGAGCTTCTCGGTATTGAAAGATGCATCCGCAGCAGCGGTATATGGATCGCGTGGTGCGAATGGTGTTATACTTGTAACAACAAAATTAGGTATACCCGGTAAAACAAGGTATAATTTCCGAGTAGAGAATACGATCTCTACCAACACCAGAAATTACCAGCTAACAGATAATATATCGTATATGCGGGATGCTAACGAAGCAACCCTGACCAGAAACCCTGCTTCGGCTGTACCGTATGGTGAAAACAAAATAAATCATACGCTGGCTGGAGACGATCCTTATCTATACCCCAATAACAACTGGATCGATAAGATGATCAAAGACTATACGGCAAACCAGCGATACAACCTCAATATATCCGGTGGAAGTGAAAACGCTTCGTACTATATAGCAGGAACGTACAACGTTGATAACGGAGTGTTGAAGATTGATCCGATCAACGACTTCAATAGCAATATCAAACTTCGTAACTACTCCATCCGCAGTAACATCACAGTTAACTTCACAAAGACAACTGAATTTGTACTCCGACTATACGGACAGTTTGATGACTATCGCGGCCCGGTAGGAGGAGGAGCAATTGCATTCAGAAATGCACTTTCTGCAAACCCGGTTATGTTCCCGGCGGTATATCCCAAATCAAAGTTACCCTATATTAACCACCCGCTGTTCGGTTCAGTACCAACACAAGGATCAGGTTCATTAACGGGTGGATTATTTATGAATCCGTATGCTGAAATGGTACGAGGCTACCAGGTATATAAAACGTCAAACATCAATCCACAACTTGAGCTTCGGCAGAATCTTGATTTTATAACGGAGGGGCTAAGCGCCAACGTGATGACCTACCTGCAACGCTATTCCTATTTTTCAGTAGCACGTGCTTACAATCCGTTCTTCTATACCGCCAATATAGATCCGATCGATCCATCTCAATATACCTTGTCCGTATTGAACAACGGTGCGCAGGGTTCTGCTTATCAACCTACGGGAACAGAGTACCTGGGCTATACAGAATTCCCGAAAGAAGTTACCTCCAAAATGTACCTGCAGGGATCAATCAACTATGCGCGAACCTTCCGTGAGAAGCATGAAGTCAGTGGCTTGTTAACAGGATTTATCTCAAGCTTTGAAGCAGGCAATGCCGGGAGTGTAGTAGCATCGTTACCACAGCGTAATACGGTGCTGGCCGGTAGAGTTACCTACGGATATGCCGGTAAATATCTCGCTGAATTCAACTTTGGCTATAACGGATCGGAACGTTTTTCAGAGAAGAACCGCTTTGGATTTTTCCCTTCTATTGGTGTTGCCTATAATATATCCAACGAATCATTCTTTGAACCGCTCACGAATAAAGTATCAGAGCTGAAGCTGCGATTCAGTTATGGTCTGGTTGGAAATGACCAGATCGGAGATGTTAACGATAGGTTCTTCTATCTCTCCGATGTAAGCGCAAACGACAATAACTTCGGAGCAAACTTTGGTACGGGCATCGGCACACCGCTATATTTCAGACCCGGCTACCGGATTAACCGCTATGGAAATGATAATATAGCCTGGGAGGTATCGCGACAGCTCAACCTCGGTGTTGACGTAACCTTGTTCAATTCCCTTTCTATCGTAGCAAACGCATTTAAGACGAAGCGTTCAAATATATACTTTCCAAACCCGAATATAGAAGCAGCGCAAGGTCTCACCAGCGTTCCTGCTGCTAACTATGGATCGGGCGAAACACGCGGTATTGATCTCTCGCTGGACTATACCAACATGATTTCATCCGATCTCTCGCTCACGATCTCCGGTACATTTACCTATGCAACCAGTAAAGTAACAAAGAACGAACAGATCCAGTATGGTGCCGATCTCGCACATCTGTCGCGAAAAGGTTATTCATTCTCGCAGTCATGGGGACTTATAGCAGAACGTTTGTTCATCGATGATGAAGAAGTAGCGAACTCTCCCGATCAATCTTTCTTCGGCAGTGAAGTACGGGCCGGGGATATAAAGTATCGTGACATAAACGGTGATAAAGTAATTAACAATGATGACATCGTACCAATCGGTTATCCTACACAACCTGAAATTGTATACGGTATAGGTCCGTCCATCACCTACAAGCGATTCGATTTTGGATTTATGTTTCAGGGAGCAGCACGTTCAACATTCTTCATCGATCCGCTGAAGACATCACCGTTCATTCAGTTTGGTGGTTACAACAACCGCGGAGATCTGATACTCGGCACCGGTTATCAGAATGGAGAACTGGAAGCTATACACAATGATCACTGGTCTGAAGAGGATCCGAATCCCTATGCATTCTGGCCGCGGTTAAGTAATCAGATCGAATGGAATAATTTACCGCGCTCTACCTGGTGGATGCGAAACGGAAGTTTCATTCGTCTTAAAACCGTAACACTCGGCTATACATTCCAGCCTATAAAAAAACTGTTCGATCTGCAGCCGCGCCTTTACTTCTCTGCCAACAATCTTTTTGCAATCAGCAGCTTTAAACTCTGGGATGTTGAAATGGGCGGTAATGGATTGGGATACCCTGTGCAACGGGTATATATGGTTGGTCTACAGATCGACTTCTAACCAAATTGAATTGTGAGTATAAAACGTATAGATATGAATATATATACATGGTTTAATCAAAAGGAACAGAAGAAATACGCTCCGGGTGTTTCCATAAGCATGATCGTGCTTGCTGTTGGTTTGATGTTTAGTACAGTGTCTTGCAGTGACTACCTGGACGTAGTACCGGATAACGTAACTACATTGGACAATGCTTTCTCCTTAAAGAACGAAGCGGAGAAATACCTGTTTACCTGCTACTCCTATATACCGAAGAATGGTGACGGCTGGTATAATATAGGCATGATGTCGGGTGATGAAATCTGGTTGCCGCAGACTGACCGAACATACTGGAATCCTGCGTTCCGGATTGCACAAGGGAACCAGAATA
>CAMLLI010000439.1 GCA_946480685.1 uncultured Flammeovirgaceae bacterium
CTAACCATTCGCCATATTTAGCATCGAAAATTACTTTTACAAAACCATCGGTTGCTCCGGCAGCTTTTGCTTTACCAGAAGCGCTGAATGGGAATTTACCGACTTTGATTTCGTAACCTGCTTTCTTCGCAGCTTCTTCGGTATAACCAACCGAAGCAATTTCCGGTGTGCAATAGGTACAGCCTGGTATATTGTTATAGTTGAGCGGTTCCGGATTCTGGCCTGCAATCTTCTCAACGCAAATTATACCTTCAGCAGATGCTACGTGAGCAAGCGCCTGTCCTTTTACAATATCACCAATCGCATATACATTCGGAACATTGGTTCTGTAGAAATCATCTACGATAACTTTTCCTTTGTCAGTTTTTACACCAACTTCCTCGAGGCCTATACCTTCCAGATTGGTTGCAACACCAACAGCCGAGAGAACAACATCAGCTTCAAGTTTGATCTCGCCATCCGGAGTCTTCACGGTAGCAACACATCCTTTACCAGCTGTATCTACTTTTGTTACTTCTGAATTAACATAGATCTTCATGCCGTTCTTCTTGAAGATCTTATCGAGTGTTTTTGATACTTCTTCATCTTCTACCGGTACAATGCGCGGCAGGAATTCAACGATGGTAACTTCTGTACCGAGTGTGCTATAGAAGTATGCGAACTCAACCCCGATAGCACCTGAGCCTACTACCAGTAATTTTTTAGGTTGCTCCTTCAGCACCATAGCCTCACGATAACCGATGATCTTTTTACCATCGATCTTCATACTAGGCAATTCGCGAGAGCGTCCACCTGTTGCCAGTATAGTATGTTTAGCCTCATAATCTGTTTTTTTACCGGTAGCATCTGTTACTTCTACTTTGCCACCTTTTTTCAGTTTACCGAAGCCTTCGATCAGGTCGATCTTATTCTTTTTGAAAAGAAACTGAACACCTTTGCTATTGCTGGCCGCTACATCACGGCTACGTTTTACAATACCATCAAAATCAGCTTTGAAGTCTTTTACGTCTACGCCATAATCTTTTGCATGCTTGATATATTCAAACACGTTGGCACTTTTTAACAGTGCTTTGGTTGGGATACAGCCCCAGTTCAGACAGATACCTCCAATTTCAGCTTTTTCTACCACACCCACTTTCATTCCCAGCTGAGATGCCCGAATGGCAGCTACATATCCGCCAGGACCACTTCCGATTACGATCAGATCATATTTTGACATAGCATAGTATTTAAAATTCGCTGCCAAAGATAATGGCTGACGCTACATTTACATACACGTTTAAAAAAGGATTGCTATTTTTGACCGCTTAACGGACCGGGCTGAAGGCCCGGAAGCGTAAACCTTGAATTTTTAAACATGAAACTTTTACAGGGAAAAACCGCCCTCGTTACCGGGGCTTCGAAAGGTATCGGAAGATCAATCGCTCTCAAATATGCCGAACAAGGTGCTAATGTTGCCTTTACATATTTATCCAGCGTTGAACAAGGACAAGCTCTGGAGGCTGAACTTGCTGCAAAAGGTATAAAAGCAAAAGGTTACAGGTCTGACGCTTCTGATTATGCGCAGGCTGAAAAACTTGTAAACGATGTTATTGCAGACTTTGGCTCGCTGGATATACTGGTAAACAATGCCGGTATTACGCAGGATACTTTATTGCTCCGCATGACCGAAGAAATGTGGGACAAGGTTATCAACGTTAACCTGAAATCGTGCTTCAACACGGTGAAGGCTGCTACAAAACAAATGATGAAACAGAAGAGCGGCTCTATTATTAATATGACTTCGGTTGTAGGTATAAAAGGTAATGCCGGTCAGGGTAACTATGCTGCTTCGAAAGCAGGTATCATCGGCTTTACAAAGTCTGTTGCGCTTGAGTTAGGTTCACGCGGAATCCGTTCCAATGCTATAGCTCCGGGCTTTATCGAAACCGAAATGACTGCCGTGCTCGATCCGAAAACAGTTCAATCGTGGCGCGATGCTATACCACTGAAACGCGGTGGCAAACCTGAAGATGTAGCCGATGCATGTGTATTCTTGGGATCAGACATGTCAACCTATATTTCAGGACAGGTGTTGCAGGTTGATGGAGGCATGCTGACTTAATAGTTGCTAGCTGCTAGTTGCTGGCTGCTAGAAGTGTGGGGAGTGGCTGGTGTGTGAGTAGGCAGCTGGATATTTTAGCTCATCAATAAGCGATCTCTGTAATATAGAAATAGGTATATAGTTCTAAGCTTATAGAACTATATACCTATACTTTTTTTATAGCGACAAATTGTGCTCAAGCAAGTAAACTCTCCCCTATACGCGCGCCTCCTGCAACCAGAAGCCAGCAGCTTGCAGCTTGCATTTCCTCTCGCAGCTCACGGCTCAAAGCTCGCAGCTCTTCCTCTCAAGTCGCCCACGCCTTGCCCACGTCCGCTACAGGTACGCAGCCTTTATACGGCCCCGGGGCCTGGTTGTATTGCAGGACTTGTGTAGCTCCTGCCTGGCTAGTGAAGAAACCGAGTAGTGTCAATTCTTTCATCTCAAGTATAAAAGGTTTACCGCCACCGCTTCCAGCTCTCCACCATCCTATAGAACCATCACCGGATGACTTTGAAAGTGCATCTTCATGATGTTTTTTTACCAGTGCTATCTTTTCATCAGCACTACACGTTGCAAAAGGTTCTCCATAGGTCTTCTTCGCCTCTTCCTCAAAATCAGTAAGGCCTTTGGTAAATCTGTCTTTATCAGCCTGCGGATATACTTCTTTTAGTATACCATCGATGAAGGCGGGTACTCCGGCATCTTTTGCACCAGGTGTATCAGTTTTTGGCACGAGTACTTCAGCAAGTTCGGCTATCAGCAATGCCTGCTCGGCAGTGAAGAACTGTGGTGTATAGTTTAGTTCAGGAGCGGCCTTGCAACCATTCAGCATACCAATCAATGCAGGTCCGGTTACGGCATAGCCCAATGCGAGGGCGGTGCGTTGTAATGCTTCACGTCTGTTCATAGCATTTATATTTTAGAATACCGATATACGGTATATATAGTCGTGTTATTTGAGATTTCCTTTTTTCAATTCGTTCACAGCATAGTCTGTTGCGCGAGCGGTGAGCGCCATATAGGTTAACGAAGGGTTCTGACACGCAGAGGACGTCATACACGCACCATCCGTTACAAAAACATTCGGAGCGTCGTGCACCTGGTTCCATTTGTTCAGTACTGATGTCTTGGGATCTTTACCCATACGTGCTGTACCCATTTCGTGAATACCGAGGCCCATGTTATCGGCTACATCATACGTTCGTACATTTTTGAAACCGGCACCTTCAAGCATTTCAGCAGCAGAGTCTTTCATGTCTTTGCGCATGGCTTTCTCATTCTCCTTCCACTCAGCATCGATGTTGAGGGTTGGTAAATCATATTTATCTTTCTTGTCGGAGTTAATGGTCACCTTGTTTTCATAGTATGGCAGACACTCACCGAAACCTGTTATTCCTATTTTCCACGGACCCGGATTCATCAATGAATTTTTCAGGTCAGCTCCGAACGCCATCTCGGCAACACCGCGAGCCCAGTTCTCGCGACTTGCACCTCCCTGGTATCCGAAACCGCGGATATAGTCTGTGCGCTTGTCATTGCCTATATTTCTAAAACGTGGTATATATATACCATTCGGTCTTCTTCCGATATAGTATTTATCTTCAAAACCTTCTACATCGGCTTCAGCACCGGTACGATATTGATGATCCATCAGGTAATGGCCCAGATGGCCGCTGTTGTTACCAAGTCCTTGCGGATGACTTTTCGAAATCGAGTTTAGCAGAACAAATGTGCTTCCCAATGTAGACGCGTTCAGGAATATAATTTTTGCAAAGAACTCAATCTCTTCTTTTGTATTAGCGTCAAGTACACGAACACCTATAGCCTTACGCTTCTGTTCATCGTAAATTACGGAGTGAACAATAGAATGTGGGCGCAACGTCATGTTACCCGTCTTCATTGCGGCCGGTAATGTAGAGGCATTGCTGCTGAAGTATGCACCATACGGGCAACCACGATCGCACATGTTACGCGACTGACAAACACCACGCGAAGGATCATGCGGAAGCGGAGCCGTTAAGTGTGCCACGCGTCCTATAGTAAGTTTTCTTCCGAACTTCTCGGATAGCTTGTCACGAAAAACTTCCTCAACACAATTCAATTCCATCGGCGGAAGAAATTTACCATCCGGCAAATGCGGTATACCTTCCGTCTGTCCACTGACACCTATATATGATTCCACATAGTCGTACCACGGAGCAAGATCCTTATAGCGTATAGGCCAATCTATACCGACACCATCTTTAGCATTGGCTTCAAAATCAAGATCAGACAGCCTGTAGGTTTGCTTACCCCACATCAGCGAACGTCCACCTGCATGATAGCCGCGAATCCAATCGAATGGTTTTACTTCAGTATAGGGGTTTTCAAGATCGTTTACCCACCAGTGCTTGTTGGCCTGGTTTACCCAATACGTACGTGATTGCACGGGGTAAAATTTTAATTCTTCTTCAGTTAGTTTATTGCCGTGCGGTAGTTGCCATGGATCTTTCGTCATGGTAGGATAATCAACCTGGTGCTTTACATCCCGGCCGCGTTCCAGTACAAGCGTCTTCAGTCCTTTCTCTGTCAGCTCTTTTGCCGCCCATCCTCCGCTTATACCTGTACCTACAACAATAGCATCATACGTATTTTGTTTTTGTGCATCAATATTCAGGTTCATGTCTGGTAGAGTTTGAAGGATTTAATTTACGACTTAATATGAGGATGAAAAATTTAAACCGGTTTTTATGAGCAGCGGTATTTTATAACCA
>CAMLLI010000440.1 GCA_946480685.1 uncultured Flammeovirgaceae bacterium
AGCGACCTATATTTACTACTACAGGCTTCTCTTCGAATTGTCCTAAATCACGCGGCATCTTGAAGAGCTCCATCGCATCTTCCATCGTAATGTTCTCGATGAACTGCCCCGGACGAAGACTTGCAAATTTAGGCTTCTCTCCTCCTGAATCGTCAGGGTTCTCTCCTATCTGCACATACGCGCCAAATTTACCGAGCTTCGCATATACCGTTTTACCGGTCTTCTCATCAACACCCAGCTCGCGACTCTTACCAACCGATGAACGTTCTATCTTTTCCGTAGAAGATACTTTCTTATGGAAAGGTTGATAGAAGTTATCGATCATCTTCTTCCAGTCGAGTTTACCACTCGCGATCTCATCAAACTCCTGTTCAATTTCAGAAGTAAATGAGAAGTCCGTTACATCCGGAAAATGTTCTACGAGAAAGTCCGTAACCACCATCGCAGTATTGGTCGGGAAGAGTTTATTTTTCTCTGCACCGGTAATTTCAGTTTCTACTGCTTTCGCGATGTTATCGTTCTTGAGGGTAAATACATTGTATTTACGCTCTACACCTTCGCGAATTTCTTTCACTACATAACCACGCTTCTGCACGGTTGTAATAGTTGGTGCATACGTAGATGGTCGGCCTATACCGAGCTCTTCGAGTTTCTTAACAAGACTCGCTTCGGTATATCTTGGCGCATGGCGGGTAAATACCTGCTTGGCCATCAACTCATCCAGTTTCAAATCTTGTCCTATAGTAAGTGGCGGCAACACTTTGCTGTTCTCCTCCTCGTCCTCATCATCGCCAGATTCCATGTATACCTTTAAAAATCCTTCGAACTTCACAACTTCACCAGTTGCAATCAACGTGCGTGGATTGGTAGATATACCGATGGTAGCCGTTGTCTTTTCCAGTTCTGCATCCGCCATCTGCGAAGCGATAGCACGCTTCCAGATGAGATCGTATAAACGCAGTGCGTTACGATCCATACCCGGATCGCTCACCGAAAAATCCGTAGGACGAATCGCTTCGTGAGCTTCCTGTGCTGACGATGATTTTGTTTTGAACTGACGCGGCTGTACAAACTCTTTACCGAATGCCGATTGAATTTGTCTCATGGCACCGTTGCGTGCTTCATCTGATAAGTTTACAGAGTCCGTACGCATATAGCTTATCTTACCGGCTTCGTATAGTTTCTGCGCCACCATCATGGTTTGTATAACCGAGAAGCCGAGCTTACGCGAAGCTTCCTGTTGTAATGTTGACGTTGTAAACGGAGGTGCCGGTGATCGCTTGGACGGCTTGGTCTGCAGATCTTTTATAGTATATTTTGCTCCCTTGCACGACTCGAGAAACTTGAGCGCTTCTTCTTCTGTCTCAAATCTTTCCGAGAGTTCGGCAACCAGTGTCTTTCCTTTATCAAGGGTGAACTCCGCTGTAACACGATACGCAGATTTAGCTTTGAACTCACTGATCTCGCGCTCGCGTTCAACGATCAGTCGCACGGCTACACTCTGCACACGTCCGGCAGACAAACCGGTTTTGATTTTCTTCCAGAGTATAGGAGAAAGTTCGTAACCCACGAGGCGGTCGAGTACACGCCTCGCCTGCTGTGCATTCACCAGGTCTATATCTATACCGCGCGGGCTTTGCAGTGCGTTGATGATTGCGTTCTTGGTAATTTCCGTGAAAACAATTCTTCGCGTTTTTTTATCGTTCAGATCCAGCACCTCTTTCAAGTGCCACGATATAGCTTCTCCCTCGCGGTCTTCATCGCTTGCGAGGTATACCATTTCGGCATCCTCGGCAAGTTTTTTAAGTTTCTGAATAACGTCCTTCTTATCCGGACTGACTTCATAAGTCGGCTCAAAGCCATTTTCTACATCAATCGCATCGCCACCTTTGGGCAAATCGCGGATGTGTCCCATGCTGGAAGCCACCTTGAAATCCTTTCCCAGGTAGCCTTCAATGGTTTTCGCCTTCGCTGGTGACTCTACAATTACTAGATTTTTTGACATGCCGATAAACGTTTCGAAAAGGTCAAATATCTGGAAATTTTTAAAAAATCAAATTTCACGTGTTAATATTGACGTCCAGCAACCTTAACACCAGTCAGAAAATTATTGAGTATGCCACGCTATTTATATTTGGTTCGTCACGCACAAAGTGCTGAGAAACAGGTCAATCAAAATGATTTTGGCCGCGAATTAACCTCTACCGGAGTGAAGCAGGCTCTGCTTGTAGGTAATTATCTGCTTCAACAACAGATTATGCCGGATGTTATCATGACCAGCACGGCCGAGCGTGCCCGCATGACGGCCAGCATGATAGCCGATGCGTTGAAAACTGACATCGAAAAAATCAGTCTGCAGGAAGATTTATACGAAGCCTCCACCCGCACCTTCTTCCAATTTTTAACACAACTTGAAGATCATCTTCACCACGTACTGTGTGTTGCGCATAACCCGGTAGTTACGTACCTCGCTGAATATCTTACCGGTGCCGAAGTTGGCGACATGGTGCCGGCCGGTATGGCGATGATCAAGTTCAACATTCAATCGTGGAAAGAAGTAAGTCAGGGTAATGGCGAACTTGAAAATTATATCACACCGGAAATGTTAACACCTTAATATTGCATCGCGTATAGCATGGTATGATTATGAAGTAAAGATGAGTTTGTAGAAAACTCGCCCGGCAAAATCTGTAATGACTAAAGACCAACTCATTCAAAATTTTGATCCGAACGGTCCCGGTATACACGGCAATCTGTTCGGACTTCCTTTTACACCTGAAACTTCCGAGCTGGTAATTGTACCCGTTCCGTGGGAAGTTA
Source organism: uncultured Flammeovirgaceae bacterium (assembly GCA_946480685.1). The sequence goes on from CAMLLI010000440.1 coordinate 2,821, forward strand.
CCGTATCGTATCACACCGGCACGGCCCTCGGTCCGTCTGCAGTGCTTGACGCTTCTTCACAGGTAGATGTATATGTTAAAAATATACCCGATGCATGGAAGTTGGGTGTGAGTCTTTCAAAGATACCGGAGAATTTACTGGAAGAAAGTAAACTGCTGCGCGAGCTTTCGGCACAACACATAAAACGGGTTGAAAGCGGTGAAGCTATACTGGCGAATGATCCCCTGATCAGTAAAATAAATGAAGCTACCGAAAGCCTGAATATATATGTAAAGTCAGCCACGCAACGTTACCTGCGCGATGCAAAAATGGTTGGACTGCTGGGAGGCGATCATAGTACACCGTTGGGTTTTATGCGCGCGCTCAGCGAGAAGTATAATCAGTTTGGTATACTGCAGATTGATGCACATGCCGACTTGCGCAAAGCATACGAAGGCTTTACGTACTCACACGCGTCCATCATGTATAATGCCTTGAAGTTGCCGGCCGTGAGTAAATTAGTGCAAGTTGGTATACGAGACTTCTGCGAAGAAGAACAGGATGTGATCAAACAGTCTAACGGACGCGTAACAACTTTCTTTGATGAAGATCTGAAAGACTGGCGTTACCGTGGCGAGACGTGGGATTCGCTTTGTGCTTCTATAATAAAAGAGCTTCCGAAGAATGTATATATCAGTTTTGATATTGATGGACTTGACCCGAAGCTTTGTCCGAGTACCGGCACACCTGTAGCCGGCGGACTTGAATTTCAGGAAGCGGTATATCTGATAAAAAAAATAGCGCAGTCGGGGAAGAAAATTATAGGGTTCGATCTGAGTGAAGTAGCACCCGGCCCCACCGATTGGGATGCCAACGTAGGTGCGCGCCTGCTATATAATCTTTGCAACTGGATGGCCGTGTCGCAGGGAAAACTGAAAGCTATGTAGCCATCTATACTCTTGCCTGAAAAATTTTATTACGCTGACTGTTAAACTTTAAGCGTAAATAATTTCACAACTACATCGTCAATTCTAAATATCTTCTATCTTTGCCCCCCGGCAAGCCGGCACGACCAGCTCCTGCTGAACTCCCCCAGGATCGGAAGGTAGCAAGGGTAGGCGGTTGTAGCGGTGCGATGTTCGGCTTGCTATTTTTTTTCTGAAGATTTTCAGATGCGTTTTAGTATTCAGAAATCAACTCACATGAACCATTCTTGGTTTAAATTCCTTCTCTAAACGGACATCCTCAAACAAACCGAATAAAACTCAACACAAACATGAAATTTTTCATCGACACCGCTAACCTGAACGAAATTAAAGAAGCTTACGACCTTGGCGTGCTGGATGGCGTAACAACCAACCCATCGCTGATGGCGAAAGAAGGAATCAAAGGATTAGAAAATATCAAAGCACACTACAAAGCAATCTGCGATATCGTTGACAACAACGTAAGTGCTGAAGTAATTGCTACTGATTTTGACGCGATCATTAAAGAAGGTAAAGATCTTGCCAAGATCGATGACAAAATCGTTGTGAAGGTGCCAATGATTAAAGACGGTGTTAAAGCGATCAAGAAATTTACAAGCGAAGGTATACGTACAAACTGTACACTCGTGTTCTCGGCTGGTCAGGCTATATTGGCTGCCAAAGCAGGTGCGAGCTACGTATCACCGTTCATCGGTCGCCTCGATGATATATCTCAGGATGGCCTTGAACTGATTTCTCAGATCAGACTGATCTACGACAACTACGCTTACGATACTGAAATTCTTGCAGCATCTGTTCGCCACACCATGCACCTGATCCAGTGTGCAGAGATCGGCTCTGATGTTGTTACATGTCCACTGAACGTAATCACTGCTTTGTTAAAGCACCCGCTTACTGACAGCGGTCTGGAGAAATTCCTGGCTGACCACAAGAAAGTAAACGGATAATTTTGTCCGTTCAAGGCTAAAAGGTTCAATGTTTAATGTTGTTATGCTTTAGTTTAACGTTTAACTTTGAACCTTTCATTTTTTAA
>CAMLLI010000441.1 GCA_946480685.1 uncultured Flammeovirgaceae bacterium
TCATTGGATACTATACATCTTCGGTGTGTTCCTGATCTACTCCGGTATTCGGATTTACTTTGAAGATGGCGATGAAAAGATTGAGCCAGACAAAAATCCGATCATGCGGGTTTGCCGCAGGTATTTACCGATGACGAAAGATGATCACGGTGGCATGTTTGTAGTACGCGAAATGGGCAAGCTCAAATTTACGCCTCTGTTCCTGGTGATCGTTCTGATTGAGACAACCGACCTTATCTTCGCGGTAGACTCCATTCCTGCTGCGTTTGCTATTACACAAAATGAATTCCTGATCTATACATCGAACATTTTTGCAGTAATGGGACTTCGCGCCATGTTCTTCCTGCTGGCCGGTATCATCGACAAGTTCTACCTCCTGCAAAAAGGACTGTCCATTATCCTGTTCTTCATCGGTGCTAAAATGCTTCTGGAGATTTTTGATGTGGATGTAAATGTATACCTGTCGTTTGCTGTGATCATAGCAACGCTGACGCTATCCATTATTTTCTCTGTGATCGTTCCGCGCAAAGCTGAAGCTGAAGAGCGGGAAGAGTAATCAGTATAGTATACTATATAAACTTATGTTGTAGCAGTGATGCTATAGCTGCGGACCTATGCCTCCGCAAACAAGTTTCTCGGAAGAATCTTCAACAAGATCGGCAGCGTTAAAAATCTTTGTGGTAATGAAATGATCACAAAGGTCGGCAGCGTTTTCATCATCTGAATCAGCTGCAGCCGCATGTGTTCTTTCTCTTCCAGCGTAAGTTCATTTGCGCGAGCCTTGCGTAGCAGGTTGAGCACATCTTCACGTTCGTGTATCTCCTTCAGCAACCTGCTTTTATTCTTCTCGGCGATGCGTGCCACACGCTTGATAAATTGTTCACTCACCTGGTGAAAGTCCTGTTTGTTCTGAAGGTGTTCCAATTGCTCCCAATGTTCCAGTACAAAACCTTCGATGGCAATCATGCTGTTCTCCAGATCTTCATCAGAGAAGCCCAGGTAATGACAAAAATTCTTTAAGTAGTCGAGCTCTGATTGCTCTACTTTTTTATCAACCCACAGTGTAAGGATAGCAATCTCCAGAAAAAATTTACGGAGAATCCACGAGTTCTCCGAAGGCAGATTTATATCCTCAACGGCTATACCTTCTTCAAAAATTTTAACTGCTTCTTTTTTTCGTTCGTGAGAGAGGTCTGTACTCTTCAGAAAAAACTCGAGCAGTCTTTTCTCTTCGAATGCAATCTCTTTGTTAGCGTGCGCTGCCGAGGCTATAACTTTTACAACGGAGAAGCGAAGTTCGTCACGTTCGTATCGGAAGAAATCGGCAACAACTTTATCTGCGTTGGTATGTATCCACTGGCCGAAAATAAATACATCCAGAAATAGTAATGCATTATGAAAAAAGTACTCCCAGAAATTTCCTTCGAAAGTACTGGTATGCTCGATGCGCTTCTCCAGAATTTTTTCTACCAGTTCCATTACTGTCTTCTTACGACCGAATAATGTTTTGGTAGGAATGGAAAGCTCCGGAAATATATTGTTGTAAAAATTACTGACGCTCTCGAGTGTCTTCATAAACACGCGCGAAAGATCATCTGCACTGGCAACGGGTTTATCATGAAAGAGCAATGAACTGCAGACGAGACTTTCTGCCAGCAGAATCTTCATGCGATCTTTTTCATCCCAATGATCACTCCCGGGAAAATCAATCTCGCCAACAATCTGGCCGTACATTAATCCAGTAGGTTGTATAATGCGATAAAGCGAATACTCAGGATGCGAAGCCTTTCGCTTCGTTTCCGTAGCAAGATCCTGAAGCAACTCCTTTCGGAATTCCAGATACGCCTGAAGCCAACCTTTTTCGCGGGGTTCCATTTCCGAGATATAGTTCTGCAATCTGAAATTACAGAAAATAAATCAATCGGTAAGCACGCTGCTATAAAACGCTTTTCCAGCCGTTGGCTTCTATGCTTTTAGCAGCAGCTTCTACTTTGGTTTGAAGTGATTTTTTAAACGTGTCCAACCGCTCACCAAGTTTTTTATCAGAGGCACCTATAATTTGTGCAGCCAGTATACCGGCATTACGCGCACCGTCTAACGCTACCGTTGCAACGGGTACACCGGCCGGCATTTGTAAAATGGAAAGTATAGAGTCCCAACCGTCAACCGAGTTGGAAGATTTTACAGGCACACCAATTACCGGTAAAGATGTAAGCGAAGCCACCATGCCTGGTAAATGTGCTGCACCACCTGCGCCTGCTATAATTACTTGTATACCACGGCTGCGAGCTTCCGTTGCATACTCAACCATGCGTAATGGAGTGCGATGTGCTGATACAACCGTAAGCTCGTAAGAGACAGCCAACTCGTCCAGAACTTCGGCAGCCTCTTTCATGATCCGCAGATCAGACTGACTACCCATAATTATACCTACCTGTGGTTTACTCATATTCAGGCTATAACTTTTAAAGTTTGTTTTACAAAATCCGCGGTCTTCTTTAACCGCGCTATATCTTTATCAACAATCGTAACGTGTCCCATTTTGCGGAACGGTTTCGTGATGCGCTTGCCGTATAAATGCACATGTACTCCGGGCAACTTCGCTACTTCATGAAAGCCTTCATATTTAGCGAGACCCGAATAATCTGCTTCGCCCAACAGGTTTACCATGGCGCTCGGTAATACTAATGTAGTATCGCCCAATGGTAAATTAAGTATAGCACGAAGATGTTGTTCATATTGTGATGTGATGTTTGCTTCTATAGTTTGGTGACCACTGTTGTGTGGACGTGGTGCAATTTCATTCACCAATACTTTACCATCTTTCGTTACAAACATCTCTACAGCAAGCAAACCTACCATATCAAGTTTTGTAATGATAGTCTTCGCGATAGCATCTGCTTCCTTGATAACAGATTCAGGTAAATCAGCAGGTGCAAATAAATATTCTACAAGATTATGTACCGGGTGGAATACCATCTCTACAACTGGAAATGTTTTAATCTCACCGGCTTCGTTACGTGCTACTATAACTGAAATTTCTTTATCGAAGTCGATCAGCTTTTCGAGAAGACCCGGAGCATCAAATGCATTGACGAGATCTTTCTCACTGCGGAGTATCTGTACACCGCGGCCATCATAACCTTCTTTACCCAGTTTATTTACAGCCGGCAAAAACGATGCGTTTGCTTTTACCTCGGCAGCGTTTTGTACGAGTATAAATTCAGCTGTAGATATACCGTTGTTTTTATAGAAAGCTTTCTGTGTTCGCTTGTCTTGTATCAGCTCGATGACTTCAGGCTGCGGATATACTTTCTTTCCTTGCTGCACCAATGCTTTCAAAGCAGATGTATTCACATTTTCAATTTCGATTGTGATTACATCGCAGGCACTTCCGAACTTCATAACGGTATCGTAATCCGTAAGCTTGCCATGATGAAATTCTGCCAGCGTTGCGCAGGGAGCATGTTCATCCGGATCGAGTATGGAAAAAGGTATATTGAAATCTATACCCGATTGAATAAGCATTCTGCCGAGCTGTCCTCCACCGAGAACACCCAGTTTAAAATTCTGCTGAAAAGAAAGCGCCAAGGTTGCTGTTAATTTTTGTGGCGAAGTTAATGATATCTTTCTGCCTGTAGGAACATTAACTACTGCATTTTATCGGACACAAAGTCAACCGACAAAATCTGGTCGCCCACTTCGATGATGTGTACCACCTCCATACCACTCTCTACATCAGCAAAAATAGTATAGCGGCCATCCAGGTGTGGTGTCGGTGAATGTGTGATGAACCATTGTGTACCTTCTGTGTCTTTACCCGCTGAAGCCATACCTACACTTCCGGTTTTATAGCGTTCCATCGAAAACTCAGAACGAATCGAGTAATCTTCACTTCCCCAGCCATCGCCCCGATTACAACCTGCCTGAATAACAAAGTTTGGTACTACGCGATGAAAGAATTTTCCGTTGAAGTATTTCTGATTGAGCAGCGCTACAAAGTTAGCTACCGAACCTGGTGCTTCTTCTACCAGGAGCCTGATAACGATATCACCTTTGGTAGTGCTGATCTTAACCTTCTGATCTTTTGCAATGGTCTTGACAAGTTTCCAATCGATCGGGTGATTAAATTCATTCTTTACAGGGGGTGGATTTTTCTTTCCTTCAAAGTAAGCTATAGCGGCTTCAAGTGGTTGAAGTGCTTCGTTGTCTTTCGGGAGACTCAGTTTCTTCCTGGCATCATACAAAAAAGTATAGTCTGTTATCACGGCTTTATAGCCGAGGGTAGAATCGGTCAACGCACCGGCTACTGTACCGATAACAGCGGCATCGCCGGTTTGCACGGCTTTCTGATATATAGCAGCAAATTGTTTTTTCCAGGCAGGATTAAACTTCTTATTATAATTCATTGCTACCAACGCGTCTGCAGCAGATGAACGGACAACAGGAGTATCCGCAGCCAGCAATTGTTCTTCTACGAAAGTATACATCATGATCGATGCCCGAAGTGCAGCGAGCAATGCTGCCGTCTTATAAGGATTCGCTGCTGTCTTTATCGTCCCAGCTATTTCTTCAGCCAGATCTTTACCATTACCTGCGCTAAGTGCAGCTTCGTATAGGTTAGCCTGCACATTTTGATTGGATGTAATTTTTGCAAGGGCTGCTACTTCCTGCCAGGCATCTTGTGTAATTACTTCTTTGATAACTTCGGAAGCAGTCACTGCTATATTTACATGTTCGTCTGTTAATGAACTCAACAGTATAGCTTTGGTTTTAGCTAACGTAAAACTTTGCAACGCACGAACATCGTTGG
>CAMLLI010000442.1 GCA_946480685.1 uncultured Flammeovirgaceae bacterium
GATGAACAACGCCTGATGTTGATGGGATTGAAACGCTTCACAAAAATTGATGCATACAATCTGAAGGAAGCCAGAAGAAAAGTAGCTGACTATGTGATTGCGAAAGGAGAGTATCCTTTCTAATCGCAGCGAAAAATATTCAAGAACTCATACCTTAACCTAAACTGAGGAGGTCGGAGAAATCCGGCCTTTTCTATTTTATAAGGTGTACGAATTTGTAAGCGGCACTGTTCATTTGCTTACAAATTGATAAGTGACATTGTAGCTAAAACCGCGTTCAGAAGCTTGAAAGGGCGTTTTTAAAAACGGGTAGGACTTTTGCAAATAAATAGTGAACGTACCAAAATAGAATCTTATGCAAAGCAGAAGTTCAAACACCTCGACCACTACCATTCTCCTCATTGTGCTTTTGATTGTAACCTTTCCTGTATGGATCGGCATTGCTGGCGGAATTCTCGGAGGAATTATAGGAATCTTCGGAGCAATCTTTGGTGCTGTGATGGGCTTATTCGGTGCATTGATAGGAGGCATCATGGGTTTATTCGGCTGGTTGTTCAGCTGGAATTTCCACGGACCTTTTGTTTTCTGGAACACAAGCATCCTCACCATTTTCGTAATTATACTTCTCTTTGTAGTGCTCTCGAAAAGACAACGATAAACAAATTACGACACAGGATGCCTGTTATATAGATTAGGATTAAGGAAGTACTTCGAGTAAATCGGATACTTCTTTACTTCTATAATCTCAGGCTTCAGTTTGTTAACGAAAACAACTTTATACTGAAACTCAAATCCTTTTTCAACGCGCACATCTTTACGAACAATATACCATTGCTTATTCCACGGGTTGAGCACTTTTACTTCGAGGTGAAATAAGCCCGGCATACTTCGCACGCGCACAACTTTACCAGGTTGTTTGTTGTAAAGTTTTCCATTAACCGAAACCAATATACCGGTTCGGTCTTCGGTCTGAATCGCAATACCGGAATCATACGCAAAGGCGCGGGTAGCGCCTATCAAGAGCAACAGCACGGGTAGCAGCGTTTTCATAACTATACATGTTTATTTATAGTATTAACGCAAGCTCCGTGCCATCGTTTACTTTCGGTGAAAACAAAAAAAGGCTGCAGAATGCAACCTTTTTCAAGTACTATAAAAATTTCAACTGCGTTATTGTAAAATGTGTTTGCCTTGCACGATGCTGAAACGTTTTCCAAGAATTTCTTTCTTGCTGATGCTGCGAAGCGTTTCGGCATAAAACCATTCTGCCTTTGCTTTTTGCGGATATAGCGTGAGCAAGAGATAACCGTGATCGCGGTTGTTCAGATATTTAATGTGTTGATTTTGTTTCAGCAACTTCTGCTCTTTAACCTTCACGCTGTCGTCAGGTTTTCCTTCATTTCCGTTTCCGGAAGATACACTCGTGGTACCCAGCTCAACAGCCAGTGCCTGCTCGCCCTTTGTATTGGCAAGACCTTCTGCGAATGTTTCGATGGCCCACGAAGCATGTGTATCGCCTGTAACGAAGAGTATATCTGCGATCTTATTTTCAACTATATATTGTTCGATGCGTTTTTTCTCCGAAGGATAACCATCCCATGCATCGAGATTTTTCGGCATATCATTTTTATAGAGGCCACTGATGTTGAGGTCTGAAAAGAGAACCTGGTTGCCAATAACTTTCCAGGTTGCTTTTGAATCTTTCATAGAACGCTCGAACCACTGAAGCTGCTCGGCACCCAGCATGCTGCGTTTGTCACTTTCAAAATCAGGAGCACTTACGCTATCGGCAGGAGCGGTACGTCCTTCAAGGCGTTCGTCCAGCATGATGAGGTCTGCTAACTTTCCGAAAGAAAATGATCGGTATAGTTTATCGCTTTCGCGGATTGGCAACCACTCGTAATATGCTTGTCGTGCTGCTGCTTTACGTGTATTGAAATCACCTTCCTCGGGTTGATGATTTTGTGCGCCTTCGGTATATACATTGTTCGCTACTTCGTGATCATCCCAAATGGTAATCAACGGATGGCGCATGCGTAGCTTTCGCAGTCCTTCATCAAGGTGATATTGTGAATAGCGTGTCCGATAGTCGCTCAATGAAACAATCTCGTGTGCTGGTAAATTTTTTCTTCCGATGGTTGTGTCACCATATACACCGCTGGCATACTCATATATATAGTCGCCCAGATGTATAACAGCATCAACCTCTTTGTCGGCAATGATTGAATACGGATTGAAATATCCGAACTCCCAATTACTGCAACTTACAATGGCAAACCTTAAGCTATCCATTGCATCGCCTGATAATGTTTTTGTACGACCGGTCGGAGAGGTTTGTCCAAGTGCATGAAAGCGATAGTAATAATGATGGGCCGGTTGCAGTCCATCTACATCTACTTCACGGTATAGTCTTTCGATGCATCCGTAGTAACAGAGTCCGACTTCAGTATACTTGAAAAGTTTTCATCGGACGCTATGTCCCAACGTACGTGTATAGTGGCAGTGGAATCTTCCGGAGTAACGCGTGTCCAGATAATCACGCGGTCTTGAAGCGGATCGCCCGAAGCAACGCCATGATAGAATGGCTTCAGCGAGTTATCGTATAGCGGAGCAACCGCCTCTGAAAATTTTTTCTCGGATGTTTTCCTGGAAGAGCATGCAGCTATCAGGATCAGCGCCATGCTATAGAGTAAGAGGTTGCGTATTTTCATTTCGATGGGTTTTGGTGTCAACGTAAAGAAATAAAAAACAGGATACTCAAAGCGAAGCATCCTGTTAAGTTTTCTTAAAGAAATGAGTACGTTCTACAATCCTTAGTTGTCCCTGAAGTATTTATCTTCTTCATCAACCTCTTCGTCTTCGATCGGCTTCACGCGTGCCGTTACTTCAAGAATCTTGAATTCTGTTCTACGGTTTTTCTGACGACCCACCGGGTTATCGGTTCCGTCCGGATTTGTATTTCGCGCAATGGGTTTTGATTCTCCGTAACCTTTCGCTACAAGACGATCGGGTGAAATACCATGCTGTACGATATATGCTACTGCAGACTCTGCACGTCTTTGTGAAAGGCGCTGGTTATAATCGTCTGTATCGACACTATCGGTGTGTGATCCCAATTCTATTTTGATCTCCGGATTATCCACGAGCAATTGAACAAGCTTGTCAAGTTCTTTTGCTGCATCCGGTCGAATATCAGATTTGTTATAGTTATAGTATATATTCTCCATCACAAAGATTCGGTTGAGCTCGATCCTGTCGAGTACAATAACCGTATCGAGAGTAATGGTGGTAATCAGATCTTTCAATGTATTTGGATCAACAGATTTACCCTTCATGGTATATCCCTGGCGTTTGATAAGGTAGCCATCGGTTTCACCTACCAGACTATAATCTTCATTCTCATACACGCGGAACAAGAACTTGCCATCATTGCCCGTTGTATAGTCTTGCATGATGTCGCCTTTGCCATCGAGCAAGCTAACTTTGGTGTTTGGCAAAATTTGTCTGTTCTGATTTTTGTCTTCTGTATAGGCTATACCCTGCAGGTAATAGTTAACAACCTTCAGGTTCGGGTCTTCATTGATGAAAGTATAGATGTCATCATCACCTCGGCCGCCATTACGATTGGAAGCGAAGAAACCACGATCGGGTTTGAAAAGGAAAATCCCGAAATCATCATCCGATGAATTCATGGGCTGACCTAAATTTTCGATTTGTGTTTTACCGTTTGCGCGTTTCACCACAAACATATCCAGACCACCGTATCCAGGATGAGCATCGGAAGCGAAATATAGCTTGGCATCTTCTGCTACATACGGGAACAATTCATTACCAGGTGTATTGATCTCGGGCCCAAGGTTGCGTACGCGGGTAAATCTGCCGCGCGAATCCATTTGAGCCGAGTATAGATCCGTTCCGCCATAACCACCCTTGCGGTTAGAAGCAAAGTAAAGCGTGCGGCCATCCGGACTGAATGCCGGTGATGAATCCCAACTGAAATTTTTTGCGTCCGGGTCGGACTCATTCTTGAATTGTGTGTTGATGTTTATCGGTATTGGTTCTGACCAAACGTTGTTGCGGAAGCGGGATATATATAAATCAACATCGGCACCACCACCTTTTTTCTTTTCGGAGTTACCCTTGGCAAACACCATGGTCTTTCCGTCAGGCGAGAAAGTAACACATCCTTCGTTCCGGATGTTGTCGTTTATACCTTCGGGTAATTTGGTAACGGTGTTAACATCAACGTTGGCACCTTTGGTTGTAACTTTATACAGATCCGTAAAAGGTTTGCCTTCTGCTTCGTATATCTTACCATCACCGCGTGATGATGTAAAGTAAAGTTCGCTGTTGAGATATACCGGAGAGTATTCGCTAGCAGGTGTGTTGATGCTTTCCAGGTTCTTTACTTTGTAGTAGCTCTTGGTTTCGCTAAGCTTGGCCAGATAATCGAGGCCGTTCATTTCGGAGCGCGCACGATCTTTCAATTGGTCATTGAATGTTGAAGCGATTAATTCCTCGTATTGTTTTTTCGCTTCATCATATTTAGCGTTGGCCTTAAGAGATTGTGCGTAGTAAAACTTAACGGTGTCTTTATCGATACCACGGCCACCGGCCCGTGCATAAAACTGTTCAGCTTCTTTATAGCGGTTGGATAATCGATATGATTCTGCAATGAAGAAATTAGCCTTCGGACTATTTCCTGTTTTCTTATACAGTTCGATCGCATTTTGATATTTACCGAGGAGAAATGCTTTCTGGGCTTTCTTTTCTGTGCTGCACGCACTTACCACCAGAAGCAAAA
>CAMLLI010000443.1 GCA_946480685.1 uncultured Flammeovirgaceae bacterium
GACAACACCTTCGCTGGTAATGGGCGCGTGCAGTGTAAATATTCCAACACTCGTTGTATCCGGCGGGCCAATGCTTACGGGTAAATATCAGGGACGCGATATCAGCACGAGCGATGTGTGGCGCTTTAATGATGCCGTGCGTGCCGGCGATATGTCGCAGGAAGAATTGACGGTAGCAGAAGCATGCATGTGCCGAAGCCGCGGACACTGTGCTGTAATGGGTACAGCGTCTACAATGGCGTGCATGGTTGAATCGCTCGGCTTATCGTTACCGGAAAATGCTGCTATACCGGCCGCCGATTCGCGCAGAAAGGTTGTTGCTCAATTGTCGGGTAGCCGTATCGTTGAAATGGTTCGTGAGAATCTTCGGCTCTCCGATATACTCACACGACAGGCATTTGAGAATGCTATTATTGTGAACGCTGCCATAGGCGGATCAACCAATTTTATTATACACCTGCTGGCTATAGCCGGAAGAATTGGTGTTGAGCTTTCGCTGGAAGACTTCGATCGTCTGTCAGCCAATGTACCGCTGCTTGCTAACCTTCAGCCATCGGGTAATTACTTTATGGAAGACTTTTACTACGCAGGAGGTTTGCCGGCTGTGATGCGTGAACTCGATGGTTATCTTCATCGTGATTGTATTACGGTGAATGGTAAAACACACCAGCAAAATTATCAGCGCGCTGCATGTTTTGATCCGAAGGTAATTGCTTCGGTAGCTGCACCAGTTAGTCCGCTATCGGGTGTTGCTATTGTAAAAGGAAATTTATGTGAACATGGTGCCGTAATAAAGCCGTCTGCTGCCAGTGTAAAACTGATGACACATACCGGTAAAGCAGTAGTATTCGAAGATATAGAAGATTATAAAAAACGAATCGATGATCCGGATCTGGATGTTGATGCAGACAGTATACTGGTTTTAAAAAATGTAGGGCCGATCGGCTATCCGGGCATGCCTGAGGTTGGGAATATGGCTATTCCTAAAAAACTTCTGGAGCAGGGTATCCATGATATGGTTCGTATATCAGACGGACGAATGAGTGGTACAGGATTCGGAACTGTTGTACTGCACGCATCTCCGGAAGCTGCGCTGGGTGGTAATTTTGCTGTAGTAAAAGACGGTGACATGATTTCATTGGATGTTGCTAACCGCTCGCTGATACTACATGTACCCGATGATGAGCTTGCTGCGCGAAGAGCTGCGTGGAAACCGAGGCATAAGAAATATACCCGTGGATATGTGCAACTATATCAGAACCATGTTGAGCAGGCCCACCTGGGTGCTGATATGGATTACCTGCGGGGCGGATCGGGCAGTGAAGTAACGCGCGACTCACACTAATTATATACCTATATGTTTACTAAACAGGTTGCTATTGTTACAGGTGCAGGGCAGGGTATAGGACTCGCCATTTGTCGCAAGTTGGCGGCATCAGGTGTACGTGTTGTTTTAAATGATAAGGAAGAAAGCCTGGCGCGTGAGGCTGCAACGCAAATTCAAAAGGAGAAGGGTATATGTATACCGTTTCCCGGTGATGCTTCAGATGTATCTTTTATAGAAGCTATGGTTGCTGAAGCCGTGAAGCAATTTGGAAGTATAGATATAGTTATCGCCAATGCCGGTATTACACTCTTTGGAGAATTTCTAAGCTACACTCCTGAGGATCTCAACGCGGTAATGAAAGTAAATTTGGCTGGCAGTTTCTTTTTAGCGCAGGCCGCGGCACGTAAAATGAAAGATCAACAAACCGGAGGAAGAATTTTATTTATGTCGTCTGTTACGGGACACCAGGCGCATAAAAACCTGGCAGCATACGGCATGACAAAAGCAGCACTGGAGATGCTGGCTAAAACGTTGGTTGTAGAATTGTCAGAGTATAAAATTACTGTAAACGCACTTGCGCCAGGCGCTACTTTAACAGAGCGCACAGTACATGATGCAACCTATGAAAGTACGTGGTCACGCATAACACCCACCGGGAGACCCGCTACCACAGATGATATTGCACACGCTGCTTTGTTCCTGGTGTCTCCTGAGGCCGGCCATATTACGGGCCAATCGCTTATTATTGATGGAGGCTGGTCATCGGTGAGTCCATCACCGTATTGATTAGGGAAGTATATAGCTAACTATACACCGGCATAAAAAGAGAAGACTCCCATGCGGGAGTCTTCCGTATTCATTTTCATTTTTCCTTCAGCTTTATCTGTTCAGGTGTAAGAATATCAATTTCAGCTTTCGTTGAGAATAGTTATTCTTTGTAATGGAAATGAACTGCACAATGATATAAAAAGACTGTGCCCGGCGGGTTGATGTATTTTCCATCATTTATCCCGGGGAGTGTGGAGTTTATCGGCCTGATATGAGAAACTAATTCCTCCATAGGTTGCGGGTACCGTTTTTCTGTATAGAGGGTAATCTAAATTTTAAGGTTATGAATACATATTCGAAATCAACATCGGAATTTCATGAACATACCTTTGAAGCTGCAACCAGCGATGTTAACGAACATAATAACGATACGAAACATTCTGTTGCCAGATCAAAGGCGCACATGAAAAAGGGAACGGCTGCTACAAGACTGGCAGCAAGAAAGAAATCGGCTGCGAAAAAACTGCAGACGAAAGAACATGCAATGCGTTGATAATTAAAAGCCATCATGTATCTGATGGCTTTTGCTGTCGTTATTCTTTTTTAAAACTGAACGCGCCGAGGTCACTGTTGAATTTGGAAGTATATAACTTAGCCAGCGCGCTTTTCTCATCGTATCGATACGTTAAGTCGCAGAGGCGCCAGAGTAAGTAGTAATGACCTCGTTCGTTTGGGTTGAAATGATCTTTACGTTTCATAAAGTGATACGCCATTTCTCCGAGCTCTTTGCGTTCAAGATTGTATAAAAGATTGTTCATCAGTCGCTGTTCTTCGTTATAGGTACTTGTATAGGGCGACACGATACTGCGAAATACACTGTTATCTTTTGCCAGCAATGAATTCAACAAGGCTATACCGATACGACTGACAACATATCTGTTCTCAGGATACTTTTTTAACATTTGCATCGCATAGTATAGCGTGAGGTCAAATTTACCTGCACGCAACGTGCTGTTTATAATTTGAAGTTCCGAGATCGCTATACTGAAAGACGGATTTGTTTCTGTATTGGGTATATAATTCGCGACCTCATACTCGGCAGCATCGAGGTAGGCCAGTCTGCGCTGCAGGTCCGGGTGAGACAACAGCGAATCATACGAGAAAACATTTGTACCACCTTTACGCGATGCATTATATACTGCGGGTTTTTCATTAAGCCAATGCGTTTGAAACGGATATTGCGGACTATCGAACGGAAGAAAGAAGTCTATACCGATTTCATATTTAGGTTTATCCTGTTCTTTTAATAAATCCAGTAACTCTAACGCACCTGTTTTTTGATAGCCCGCTTTGCCCAAGTATAGCAAGCCTAACGAATCGGCTGCTGTCTCTGCACCTCGTGAGTGGCGCATTACCTGGTAGGCGGTGTTCCTGTATTCCTCAAGTTCCTCCAGGTCTATATCATTGTTGTAACGGAATACCTGCTTTACAAATTTTTTTGATTTTGCCTGGAGCTTTATGTTTCGCTCCAGTAATATTTTTTCCCGGATATGCCCGAGTTCATCGTGCGCCAGTTCGTGGGCCAGTACAAAGGCAAGCTGATCTTCGTTACGAATGGCAGCCAGCAGGCCAACGTTAACAATAAATATACCTTTACCATGACAGCTCGCTGATCGTGCGGCATTGTCTGCTATAAATGCATAGCGGTATGTCTGATCACTTAAATCATTGGCATCGGCAATTCTTCGGAGCACAGCATTTACAAATTGCTGGAGTGTGTCATCTTCCAGGAAGTATCCTTGTCTGACACTTTTTTTGAGCGCAATGAGTCGTTCGATGTTAATCGACTGCACGATGGGATCGCGCTGATAATCTTTAAAATCTGTTTTTGCTTCCGTATCAAACATACCTTCAAACCTTCCGATCATTGCCACGGAATTCGATGATGATATTTTTCGGATTTTATAATTATGCTCATACTGCGCGAGACATGCAGTCGCCAGAAAAGTAAATAGGATACCAAGAGAAACGTTAACGCGGTACATAGTAGAATAGGAACGTTGTCCTAAAGATGTGACTTCCTGAAAACTTCAGCCAGAACTTGGTGATTAACGGACCGGAAAATTTAAAAAGTTGCATACTGGACTAACGGGTTCCAACCCTTACCATTCCGACTGCTCTGTGTCCATGCAGGAGCCTTTATATTTTGACGACATATAAAAACAAAAAAAGCCATCGTTACGATGGCTTTTTAAAGTGGGGGCTGAGGGGTTCGAACCCCGACCCTCCCGACTGATGTCGGGATGCTCTTAACCTTGCGTGAGCGCGTGAATTTTCTTTTTACTTTTCCAGGCCTTCACTTGCCGCTCGCGCTTATAAGCCAATTCTTTAGTCGGATACTCTTCTGTGAAAACTACTTTCCAGTCTTTGTACTTAGCTGTAAATCCATCATGATTGGATAAGTGCTTAGCGAGTCTTTCTTCTATAGATTGTGTGGTATGACCGATATAAAATTTATCAGCAGTTTGAGAATAAAGAATGTAGAATAGAGCTTTCATTATATACAACTATTGTTAAGTGACTTAAAACGAGAAAGCTGCGGTAGTGCTTTCTTTAGTGTGGGAGCTGAGGGTTCGAACCCCGACCCTCCCGACTGATGTCGGGATGCTCTGTAGCCATGCCGGAGCATTTGTGTTTTATACTTG
>CAMLLI010000444.1 GCA_946480685.1 uncultured Flammeovirgaceae bacterium
TAGATATAGGTTTGAACAAGGCTTTCATAAAGGAACAGCAAACTCCGCATTACTATATCACTGCCAAGGATATAAAAAAAATATTGAGGCCGCGGTCGAAGTTCGATCATAAAGGAACTTACGGGCATGCGTTAATCATTGCCGGGAGTTATGGTAAAATGGGAGCAGCGTTGCTCTCCGGCCGGGCAGTGCTGCGTGCCGGTGCCGGTTTACTTACCATGCATATACCTGAATGTGGCTATATCATTTTGCAAAGTTCTGTGGCAGAAGCTATGGCAAGTATAGATGAACACAAACATTTCATCACAACAATTCCTGCACTGGATAAATATACTGTCGTAGGCATCGGTCCGGGTCTCGGGCAGGATAAATTAACTGTGAAAGCATTTCGCAAATTGCTGGAGGATTTCAGGAAGCCGATTGTACTGGATGCTGACGCGTTGAATATGCTTTCTGAAAATCGCGAATTGCTATCACTTATACCGGCGGGAAGTATATTAACGCCACATCCCAAGGAGTTTGAGCGACTGGTTGGTAAATGGTCTGATGATTTTGAGCGACTCGAAAAACAGAAGTCGCTGGCCAGACAGCTGAAGTCAGTGGTGGTGTTAAAAGGCGCCAACACATCCATCGCATCACCGGAAAGTTCAGTATATTTCAATTCCACCGGAAATCCCGGTATGGCTACAGGCGGAACGGGCGATGTACTTACTGGTATTTTAACCGGACTGCTGGCGCAAGGGTATACGTCTCTGGATACGGCTATAGCTGGTGTCTACCTGCACGGGCTGTCAGGAGATGTTGCTGCGCGTGAGCATGGTATGGTATCGCTTGTTGCTTCTGATATCATAGAGTTTTTGCCGGCTGCATTCAAAAAGATCATGCACGAGCAAAAAGTTTAGACGTTTGGTGCTTTTTTATAGTTGAACTGTACCGCAGGAATTTTACTTTTGATACACTAAAACATTTGCATGCAGCTTTCAGACAAGATCAAACACACTATTCGCGATGTTCGTGATTATCCCAAGCCTGGTATAGTCTTCAAAGATATAACGCCTGTGTTGTCTGACCCGGCACTCATGCATGAGATTGCCCAGCAACTGAAGCGAGACTTTCAGGGGCAGAGGCTGGATGCTATTGCTGCTGTAGAGGCCCGCGGGTTCATCTTCGGATCGATTCTGGCGCATGAGCTGGGCTGCAGATTTATACCCATCCGCAAGGCCGGAAAGCTGCCGTATAAAGTGAGAAGACAAGAGTACGACTTGGAATATGGCACTGCGTGTATCGAAGTACACGAAGACGCCATTCAGCCTGGCTGGCGTGTGCTGGTGCAAGACGATTTGCTTGCTACAGGCGGGACGGCAGGTGCTGCTGCTTCCCTGATTGAAAGTTTTGGAGCCACCGTTGCCGGATTTTCCTTCATTATAAACCTGAGCTTTTTGCCGGGATATAGTCTTTTGAAGGAACGTTTCGGAGTCGACCCACATTTTTTGACAGAATATTAACCTTCTTGCCGTCAAGTTTGTTTCAGAGGTATGGATGAGACCGTTCATATTCCGATGTTCCCGCTGGCTATACTGCCATTGCCGGGTGAACTTGTACCCCTTCATATTTTCGAACCTCGTTACCGGCAGTTGTTACAGGATGCCGAGACCAACGATATAACCTTTGGTATTTACTTTAGTCATGAGATGAACCAGGTAAAGCTCGGCTCCCTCATGCGCCTGGAAAGTATCATTAAACGATATGCAGGCGGAGAGTCTGATATCATTGTGAAGTGCGAAAATGTATTTAACATGGACAAGCTCGCACTCACCTATAAATCAAAAATGTACCCGGGTGGTGATGTGCGCTTTCACCAGGTGGATCTTAATAAGATGCCATCGCTGACGTTGTATGAATTATTCCTGGAATATCTGAAGAGCCGTAACATTAATCAGTATAGCACACCTTTCTCGGTATACCAGATTGCCTGCGAACTAAGTCTTGATCTGAACGACCGCTATAAATTTCTTCGCTTACAAGATGATAAGCATGACCAGTTTTTATTGAACAGACTTCGCTATCAATTGCATTTGCTAAGCAGTGAGGCGCGCAGTAAAGATGTATATCATCTCAATTGATTATTCTGCCGGTAATCTGAATCCTTCTGCTTTGTCTTTCGTTACAGGTGTCCTTTTTGTACTATATATAGTGTTGTTACTTTTTAGGTGACATGCGTTAACAAATAGTTAACGTTTGCGCGGCAACATTATACTATAAATAGCGTCTTTGGATATATATAATTAAGACCCTATATGAAAAAGACCCTTTCAATTTTAGTGTTGCTGGTTGCTATAGGCAGTGCAGCATTGGCAATGCCCGCGGAGAATCCCGCACCTGCAAGCGGTGTTGGTATTATGAAGAAAGGCAAGACCTTTCACATGTTTTACAAAGCAGCAAAATTGTCGGATGTAAAGATCTTCATTCGTAATGAACGTAATGATCTTGTATTTACAGAAACGATCCGCAAGACAGACGGCTTTGTTCGTCCCTATAATTTCACGCAACTTGAAGATGGCGAGTATACGGTGGAAGTAATTGATTGTACACATCGCCAGGTACAGAAGATAACGCATGGAATGAAGCCATCGGATAAACTCGCGCACGTGGTTCGTGTGTCTCCAACGGAGAATAAATTTTTATTAACACTTCCGAATAAAGTACATAACATCATTTCGGTGAAGATTTACGGAGACAAACACCAGTTAGTATATGAAGAATTGCTGGAAATTACGGATGACTTAGCCAAGCTGTACAACCTGAACCAGATTAACGATAACTTTTCGTTTGAGATCACAGATGGAGAAGGAAATGTTAAAGTTCTGTCGTATTAACGAATAACATTTTTAGAAAAAGTATTCTGATAGAATAATATAGCAAGGGCAGTCGTGTGGATGACTGCCTTTTTTCATTGATAAAGTAGCTATAGCGGCCAGTAGTGCAAACGTTGTATTAAAATGAATCATACCGAGAGCGTTTGCGGCAGGTATATATACCTTCTTTTGAAAGATTTCTACTTCGAAATTTCTGCAAACGTTATTTATAGTTAAAAAAAATGTTTCCTTACAACAGTCGGCCTTGAGTAATGCTGCCACGTTACATTTGTATCGTAAACAAAAAACAAACAAAGTCGATTATGAAAATTAGATCACTTTTCATTGCAGCGCTCGTAGTAGTAAGTGCAAACGTGATGGCTCTTGGAAAGGAAGAGCCTGCCAACAACAAAGGTCTGGCTGTGGTACCTGTTAAAGGTGCAGAAGTATTCAAAGTAATTTACAAAGCTGAGAACGCTGGTAAAATCAAATTGAATATTTACAACACAAAATCTGAATTGGTGTTTACTGAGACATTTACAGGTACAGATGGTTTCATCTGCCCATTGAATTTCTCTGGTCTTCAATTCGGTGAGTATACAATCGAGTTAATCGATGCTACAGGTAAAAGAACTGAAAAAGTAAACTACCAGCCTGTTAGTGCATCTCCTAAAAATGTACACATCGCAAGAATAGCGCATGAGAATGGCAAATTCCTCGTGTCTGTATCTTCTACAGGTAGCGAGCAGATCAACGTTAAGATCTATGATGCTGCTAACAATCTTGTTCACAGCGAAAACAAAACTGTTGATGGTAACTTCGCTCAACTTTATACAGTAAAGAATGTAACAGGTTCACTGACATTCGAAGTAACTGATAAAGCTGGTAACACTAAAACGGTTCGTTTCTAAGAATTAACATAATTCATTAACCGCGCAAAAGCCTTCCCTTACCGGAAGGCTTTTGTATTTATAGCCCTATATATAAAGTCGTTCAATAAAATTATGACGTTTACCCATAGGGAATGCTGATAGTTTGCATTTTGAATTTTAACTGAAATCGCTACTTTTACCCTATCGCAAACGATTAACGTAAACTATCCTATCCTTATGAAAAAAATTCTTGTCCCGACTGACTTTTCCAAACCGGCTGCTATTGCAGCAGATGTAGCTGCTGACATTGCCAGACGCTCCGGTAGTGAAATCACATTGCTTCATGTAATTGAAGAAGCTACAGAGGGTTCTATCAACATCGAAGGAGAAGCTACTTATGGCGGGAACTGGGAAGAGAAACTGTTCACGGCAAAGCTGATCGAGAAAGCCAAGAAACAGATGGAGAAGTTCGCTTCCGAGTCAAGATTTGAAGGTTTGAAAGTGCGCCAGAAACTCAGAATAGGAACACCGTTTCATGGTATGAATGCTATCATTACCGAGAACAAAGTTGACCTTGTCGTGATGGGAACATCCGGCCGTACGGCATTGGAGCAAATGATCATCGGTTCCAATACTGAAAAGGTTGTACGCCACGCACATTGCCCTGTATTAACCGTACAGAACAAACCGGCTACGAAGGATTTCAAGAACATCGTGTATGCTACATCCATGGATAAGGATGAAGAAGTATTCTCTAAAATCGTAAGAAGAACACAACAGGTTTATGATTCAACCATTCACCTGGTGCGCATCAATACACCGTCTAACTTCCAGCGCGATGCAGTGGTGAAAAAGTATATGGAAAACTTCGCCAAGAAGTTGCAGTTGAAGAACTATACAATCAACGTATTCAACGATATCAGCGAAGAAGAAGGTATCATCTATTTTGCTGACAGCATCAATGCAGACATGATTGCAATGGCAACGCACGGCCGAACAGGTTTTGCGCACGTATTGGCGGGAAGTATCGCGGAAGACGTGGTGAGCCACTCCAAGCGCCCGGTGCTTACA
>CAMLLI010000445.1 GCA_946480685.1 uncultured Flammeovirgaceae bacterium
GTAGCCGTTAATGATATAGTTATAGTCTGCCTGCCGTGCTGTACCGAGGAACTGGTTGACGATCTTCTGTTGGAGGTCAGTGAAGTCCTGGCGGTATATCTGCGGCAGGTTATAGATATACGGGAAGCGCTGACGGGCGAGTCCGTAGAAATTACCATTCTCCACTTCCGTGAGATAAGCTGCTGATACAGGCACCGATTTAACCGGCGGGAAACCGAGTATATTTACATCGCGATCAAGCTTGATACCGGCTACCGGGTAGTTACGATATACCACCGGATCAATGTCTTCCTTAAAGTATGCATCACTCAATATAGCTTTCACATCAACCAGTGCTTTACTTCCGCTGAACGATGTACCGGTCATTTCAAGCACTTCGAATGGTTCACCTTGTGTGATTTCATATTGCAGTGTGATCACATCGGAAGACACGCGACCCGCAACAGCGTTTCCTTTCTGGATGCTGTTTACTTTCTCGGCAAATGTCTCAAAACGGCTTGTTGCAAATGTATAGTTCAGCAGGCTCTTGCCTACATCCGAACGGATTACCGTGGCTGCCTGGCGATTGGTTACTTCTATAGTGTTCTCTTCGTCATTGACAGCCTGTACGGTATTCTCAACAGCAGTTGCTTCTCCACCGGCTGCATTGCTCAGGGTTACCACGTCAAAACCATAGGTGGTCTGCAGATCGAGTTCCGGCAAAGTATATTTGATCCGGTTCTGTCCTGCATCGTACGTAAAGGCAAGTGCCTCGCGATCGTTGCTGGCTGAAGTGATGTGTACTTCATGTTTATAGTCTGTTGAGAACAGGTAGCTTTGTCCGCGTTTCAGCTGGATATACCCTGCATTGGACTCATCGCGTAAAAAGAATTTCTGATCTACTACCGGGTATGCATACTCTACGTTGGTGAGCGGAATAACATCCGGTGCTGTTCCGGTCGTAAAGGTTGCTTCCATGAACTCTTCGGCTTTCTGTCCTGAAGTATATACTACTACCCATTTGCCATTCTGCCATTGTTCGAAGCCTACTTTTACAATTGCCTTCAATGGTTTATTCGGAGGCAACACTTCGTGTGAGTAGAATGATACGGCATCGCTGTTGCTTGACCATACCAGTTTGCCGTCAAGCTTTTTACCTTCATTTTCTACTGCAAAATCATTGAGATGGATGCGGTACATTTTAGGTCCCTGGTCGTCCTCTACCGAGAACGGTACCCCTACACGCATGGTGAAGGCAGCCTGTGGTGCAGCGAATACATCAACATCCGTTGAATTTGTTTTCGGTGTGAGGTCGCTGATCATACGCATCTCCAGCGGACTGCTACCCGGCACTACCAGTTCACACTCATCTCCTATTGTCATTTTGAAGCGACATTTACCACGCACAAGTCCTCCGAGTAAATCGAACTGAACACCGAGGTATCCTTTCACAAAAGTCGGGTTCGGAAGTTTAGCCTGCATCAGCGCAGCCGCTGCTCCTTTGATGATTGGTATTTTCGTTTTGAGGAACCACAGATTTACTTTCACGCCCAGCTCACCCTGCAGGTATACATAACATTGTCCATTGGCATACCATCCATCCATACCGATCTTACCGGGACGTCCTTTACACTGCATGTCCTGGTAATCCTTCAACATGATATCGAAACCTATACCGGCCTGGAAGTTCGCATAGAGAATGAGGAACGTTATATCACCGGTCGCTACTCTCAGGCTTGCTCCAAATGCAAAACCTCGTCCATCGCCAAGCGCGTTGAGATCACGCATATAGTCTAACTCAGACATGTCTACGCCCAGTATATCCGCCACTTCTTTCGGTGGTGGTGGCGAGCCGGGTATACGCGAGCCGAGCATCAGGTAAGATCCTGTCTCAATACTGATACCGCCTATACCCATCTTCAAACCAAGACGATCAGTTGGCGTACCCATGTGTACATACCACTCATTCGGATCGATGTGTAACACGGCCCAGCCGGCACGATTACCGGAAGCGGTTCCGCGAATAACACCGCCTACAGCATTGACGTATAGGTCAAACGTTGCGTGCAGTGAACTCTGTGTAAAATCATACTGTATACCTACGGCTGCAGAGAAGCCTGCTTCACCGGGTTTCTCCGAAGGTTCAAATACTGCAGTGGCAGCTTTGTTCGGTTCATATTGTTTTAATGTCTCCAGTGTTTTGGCGAGAGCCGGATTGTTGTCCACGAATTTCTTTTCGAGGTCGGCAACCTTCTGCATCTTGTCACCTACAAACTTCTCGAGGTTTTCTGTGCCCGGTATTTTACCCACGAACTTGGCGAAACCGTAGAAGCCTATAAAGTTCAATCCGCCGGAACGACTGAAGGCGATTTCAAAGGATGCTTCTCCGTTAATTGCAGCATCGTCTGCTACGTTAAACATCACCGCGGCTTTTACACCTATACCTGAATTTTCATCGGGTACATATTTACATCCCGTAGGCGATGCGAGTAAATCTGCGCCATCGCGTTTCATACGATAGGACACACCACCACCAAAACCATTCAGGTTTAACGGAGGGAATACCGGTATACCTTTTCCGAATTTCACGCGACCATCAACAAACCAGTAACGGAAATCTTTTCTTCCAAACATACCCCGCGCCTGCACATTGAAACCCTTCAGCACTTTATCGAAGGTCATCTCAATACTACCTGCATAGCCATCGCCATAGATAGGGTCGTCATTTAATATCGTGAGCTGTGCTTTGAGACTGAACGTCTCGGCAATTTTTGCATTGACAGCAATGTTGCTGATGTTAAGTTTTTTATACTTCCATTGTTCGGACTGCTCTTCGCCTGTGCCTCCGGATTCCTTCAACTCACCGACAACTTCGAGGCGTGTACTTCCGGTAAACATGTTGTCGCTCAGCGTGAGTTTTATATCCATGCCGAGAGCAATCTCTTTCTCCAGTATTCTTACACCGATACGATCAATCGAGATCGGGAAGTTCATCATCTTGATCTCGCCTTTATACCCAAAGTATTCGGCGGTGAAGCGTGGTGATTCTGTTTTCAGGTGAAGGCTTCTGAATTCTATACCTTTAAACTCGGCTATCTTTTTACCGCTCGTTGTATCTGCGGGATTAGACGGTGAACCTAAACGTGCTGCTAAATTGAGACTGCCATGCAGTAACGCTTCCGGTTTGAATGAACCGTCTACAACTTTCAACTCTACATATGAGTTTGGAAGTAACTCTGCTTCTGCATTGAATATATCGAACTTCGTTTTACCAAGCGGCTTCACGCGAAGCATATACTCGTTGTCCATCGTGATCAAAGCATCATACCCAAGGTTCGATTTTTCGGATACCGGTAAACCGATCATACCCGAAAAACCAGCTTCGGTAAGTTGATTCGCTTCAAGCGCCATGCGAAACGCATCTACCGAAAAACGCCAGCCGGATGCTGAACCTTTGTCGATTGGTAATATACCGGTTGCTTCAAACACACCACTGATACCGTTGTTGTCCAGCAGCATGTTATGGGCTGCGAAGGAAACTCTTGTTTTATCTTTCTTCTTGAATGGTTTGGGAAGCGTAACACTGAGGTCGCGCACAAATACACCGCGCCACAACGTAGGATTTCCCGGAATCATATAGTTTGCTTCGTATCCTTCGGGATAAGCAATAGCCGGGTCGTTGCGCAGGTCGCTAAAGTCAAATATAGCTTCGTTTAAAACGAAGATAAACCCTTCCAGACCTTTGATCTGAAACGGAGGAAGTGATATGGAGGCGAGTATATCATTCCAGTCTTTTACAATAGTTTTGAAACCACCTTTCACGCGGCCGGGTGCAGCCGTTCCGGAAGTGTCTACCGGCTGCAAAAGGCTTTCGGGAAATTCAACCTCGGCTGTAATTCCCATTTCCTTAAATCCCTGGCAATCGATGGATACATACGTGAGCTCTTTTGCACGACCTGTGTTTTTATCAAAACTTCCTTTCAACGTTAATGCTGCGCTGTTGCCATTTATAGGTATAGATATATCGCCCATCAGCACCAGCGAGGCATCGCCTATAATATCTCCGTTGTGCGACAGCTTTATACCCTGTGCTCCAAAGAACAGCAGCTTGTCATCCTGCGGAATTTTAACACGTGCAAAAACGGTAAGCTCGCTATAGTTTGTTTCCCAACGCATGTCGCTCACGGCGATGGTAACTTCAATGTTGCTGAGGGTTTGTTTTATACCCATCGGCAACACATTCATATCAGCGTAAGCCAGCGACTCGGTAAAGTTGTTGGACTGATCGAGTTTATAGAATGTCTCTACAGCCTTCCTATACTCTTCAGGCTTTTGTGTTGTAGCCTGTGCAGCCGGTGTCTCACCCTGCGCATTTACAAAACCAACTTGTAAGGAAAAGAGAAAAGCAAGAAGTACAGGTGTACAATGAAGGCATACTGCAACCAGCGTGCGAAAAAATCCTCGTATAGACAATATCATGCAACTGACAGGGTTAAGGCTAAAGGGTGTATGGTTGTTTTTGAAAATGCGCAACCACAGCACGTCTTTTTTACTCAGCGATTCACATGTTCACAATAACGACACTATATATAGCGTTATACATCTTGCGACACACGTGTACCATTAAGTATTCTTAAGCAAGAAAGTAACTTTAAATAACCCAAAATATGTTACTGCCCTATACTTCGTCACCTGTGTAAGAATATCATCTGAATGAATATGGATTTGTTATATAAGAGTTTAAACTCTTAGTGTATTTTCAGAGAAACCGATCCCACGTACGGGCTACACGCACTTAAATAATGATTTGATCATCAA
>CAMLLI010000446.1 GCA_946480685.1 uncultured Flammeovirgaceae bacterium
AGGCACAGTGTCGTAACAAGATCGTGATGACTTCCATTGCCATGCAGAACTAGCCTTGCTATAGATGCAGGCGGCTGCGGTACAGGTATATTTTATGCATTATGTACGCGGATTCAAAGAACGAAGGGCTCCATTTCAGGCGGTGAAAGCTATATTTCGGAACTACCGGGCATTTTTTTCAAAGTGACATCGGTGATTTTTGGTGAAAGACTAACGAAACCCTTTCACTATGAAGATCACGACAACGCCCCGCATTACAAGACATCCTGATGGTATAGCAAGTGTACAGTTTCAATCCGCGCAGCCGGTTACGGTGGTGGAAGCACTCTCGTTTTACAGTAGCGGTACCGTTGTGTTGCAGGTAAGCGCGCCATTGTCCGATCGTGTGTTATGGTTTGGGCTGGGCTTTCTGATCTCCCGTGAGCTCTCCCGAGACATTACCCAGATACGCATACAGCCTACGCTCAACACTTCGCAAACCCACCAGGACGTTATACCGGCAGATGTGTTTGCAGAATTGGAAGTACTATGTGCGGAAGCCAAAAATTTCTTTACGCACAATGTTGCCATGCACTGGAACTGCCCGGAGCATGCCTGTACGATCAAGCGTGGTAATGTACAGTGGCTGGAAAAATCGTTGTCCATCGGGTTTGATGATTTGGTTGACCTGATTGCTGCCAAAGAGCCTACTGCAAAATGTGCATAACCATACCGTTGTATGTCATTGAAATTACTTCACTATACGGATGATGAGCTGGTGGCGGTCGCCGGAAGAGGCGATCACAAAGCCGCTGAAGTATTGTTTGTTCGTCACACCGGTTTTGTGATGCGACTGGTAAAGCAGCTGGGGCGCAGTGCAACAGAAGCTGAAGATGCTGTACAAGATGTATGGGCGATTGTGTGGGAGCATCTTCCGCGATTCAAGCAGCAAAGTTCGTTTACCACATGGCTCTACCGGATCACGGTAAATCATGTATTGCAACAGCTGCGCAAGGAGCGATCACTCCAGCGACAGCAGGCATTTACAGGAGCAGATGAATCAAGTGAAGAGAGTATATTTCCCGAAAACTTTCTGAATGATTATTTCTCCGGTGTACTGTTGTGTCTCAATGAAGAACAGCGCATGACGTTGGTGCTGGCAGATATATTTCGCATGGACCACCAGGCGGCAGCACAAGTGTTGAAGATCACCCCGGATAATTACCGCCAAAAATTATCACGCTCGCGAAAAGACCTGCGTAACTGGATGGCGGGTAAATGTAGCTTAGTCAAACCAGGACAAACGTGTCAGTGTCCGCGCAAAAAGCAATGCTTCATCGAGGAAGGTCGTGTGGATGCACAGACCGGTAAATTTAATACCGCGAGCCTGCGCAAAGTACAGGACTATATAGCGTCACAATTACAGCAGGCCGACCATGCAGTGCTCCTTAATGTTCAAATACATTAAAGCTCTCCTTCATTTCACGAAGCCTGTTGCGCGAAATAGTAAATTCTGTTTTCTGCTCGTCCTTCATGCGGATGATATACTTGTGATTCTCCCAGAAGGAATAGTTGTTCATCGCATCCATGTTAATAATTACCGCGCGGTTGATACGGAAGAACCTGCCGCGGGGCAATGACTCTTCCAGCTCCGTCATGTTCTGACGAACGCGGTAATTACCTTTCGCTGTAAAGGCATGGTATGATTTTCCCTCTTTCTGAAACCACTGAATATCGTCCAGGTTGATGAGTTTCATGCCTTGTCCGTTTATTACTTCCAGATGAACCATATCGGGTAGGGTAGCCTGTCCGTTGTGTTCCGGTTCCGCCGGTATAGCTATATCTGTTGTAGGAGATGGTGTTTCCTCCATAGGCGCAGGCGTTGCCGGAGCTACATCTGCGTGAGTATGTTTTACCTTTCTCAGAAATATAAAACCGATGGATGCCGTACAGATCACTGCGAAACTTAGCCATGGCCAGTAATCATTGGAAGCAGTTGATACCGAAGCAAGCACCGGCTTTTCATGGAGCTCGGCCACTTCCGCGGCTGCTTTTATTTCAGCTTGCGCCAGGGAGTCTTTATATATACTATGTTTCTGCTGGTAATGGAGTGCCTGTTTTAATTCGCCCATCTTTTCGCAGACAAACGCAAGTTGCTGGTATAGCTCGCCCTTTATTTGCGACAGATTGTGCTTGTCAGCGAGACTGCTCGCCTGTAAAGCAAAGTCCCTGGCTTCTTTCAGTTTGTGTGTATGCTCACACTCATACGCCAGGTATTGCAGCGCGTGGATATAGTTTTTATGCAGCGAATATTTTTTGGCAATGTCCATCGCTTCGCGCACGTGGCGTTCGGCCTGCTCGTGTTCGTTGTTCATGCAGCATGCGCCTGCGAGTCCAAGCAATGTCCACGAAATACCTTTCGGATTTTCAAGTATCTTTTCAATCTCGAGGCTTCGCGCATAATACTCTTTACTCTTGGCGTATTCTTTTTTCGAGTCCAGCAGCGTAGCTATATTATTCAGTGTGGTGCTCATTCGCGGCAGGTCGTTATACTTTAGCTGTATGTTATAGGCAGCCTCGTATAGTGCCAGTGCTTCGTCCATTTTTCCTGTCCGCAATTTAAGCGAACCCAGGTTGGCAAGCGGAAGTGCAAGATTAACAGAGTCGTGTTGCAGGTATGCGCGTGCCTTGCCGAAGTAGTAGGCAGACCAGGTAATATGATTCAGGTTGAAGAGATATACTCCGCCCATGCCGTTGTAAGTAAGTCCGATCTGTGTAGAGTCATTCAGTTTTTCGAACAGGCGAAGTGCGTGCTGGTAAGCGTCCAGTGATTCGGTATAGTGGTTCTGTTCTTTGTAAAGAACACCGAGCATGAATGACGATCGTGCTTCACCATCCATACTCCCGGCTTCCTGTGCATGACGGTAGGCCCGCTTCGTCAGGCAGACCGCTTTGTTAACATCGGTCCTGTATATCTTTTTCGAAAATCCGAGCAATATGTTTACAGAATCTTTGCCCGCTAAAGGCGGAAGAGATTGAGCCGTAACAGCGTGATGCGATACAACGTACAGGGTAAGCGCAAACAACAATTTTTTCATGCTACACAGGTTTAGATTTTTAAAAAGATCACGATACGTCAATCCGCCAGAACTCTATTTCAACACCACACTACGATGGTTGAGTACCCTGATGCATAAGCTTTCACATCTTAGAAACGATTTTTGCGTAAAAGGTTTGAAAATGACCGTGATTTTTATCCGATAATAAAAACAAACCTGCATGTTCATGTGGCAGGCTTATGGTTGTTAGCGGATCGTTTGTACGGCAACGTACAGATAACAGGTAAAAAGAAAAGACCCTCTCTTTTCTTTGATGTCTAAGTTGGCTGGCAGGGATGATTCGAAAGTGTCTCCCTGCCTTTTTTAAATGAGACAAGTGTAATCGTGTAATCTATCATGACTATGAAGTATATATTTTCATTTTTTCTGCTGTTGAGCATGAGCAGCGCAGCATTCGCGCAACAGGTTAAGGAAGCAGACGTGCCTGCGAATATCCGTACCGTTGTAACACAGCACAGCGACAAGCAGCCAATAACACTTTGGGTGCTCGACAACAAGCGCAAGAAATATATCGCGTCTATCATTCGTGTACCTGTACTCCGGAACATCGAAGTAAGCCTTGACGGAAAATGGTTGCGCACAACCGATGCGTTGTCACCCGATCAGTTTCCGGCTGCAGTAATGGGAGCGGTGCGCGAAGGTTTCCTCAATAAAGGATACGAAGGCAGCAACTACATCTATATACAGGAACCCGGCAACAAACGCTATGCAGTTGATGTTTCATCTGATGACGAAGACCTGCACGTGGTGCTGGATCCCTCCGGCAAAGTTCTCAGCAAAGAAGCCCGCTAGTACACATAGCGTTACGTTTTTGCCACAACCGGTACACACCGGAGGATAATCGTTGTATCGCACTATTTTTATATCTTTCTATGGTTCATGATGAGTGTTAACTATGGAAGGTAACTACGTTACGCGTTGGTCCCGTTTTTTTTCGCTGGCCGTATTGCTCATTTCGTTGCTGGGGCTTGCCGGTTGGCAATTTGATATAGAGGTTTTCAGACGGCCGCTGCCGGGCACCATGCCGATGAGTCCGTTTACGGCACTTTTACTTATTCTGTCGCTTTGTGTGTTAGCACTCTTTATTCGAAAAGAGAAAACCAGCACGACCCAGCGGTTTGCCTATGTCCTGGTAGCCTTCATTGCCGGAGTATCAACCTATAAAATTGTTCAGGTTGCATTCGATCTGGACTTTATACTGGACACTGTTCTATATACCGATCGCGTGCTGGCAGAGCGCGATGAGAATCGTGAAGGTATGCCGCTGGTTACGGCTATTAATTTTTTACTTATCGTGATTACACTGCTGGCGGTCTTTTCGAAGAAGAACAGAACGGTATCGCTGGGGCAATGTTGTGCGCTGCTGGTAATGTTAAATGCGCTGTTCTTTCTGCTGGGCTATCTGTATCGCGTTCCGGAGTTTTACCTGTCGCGGTATTACTATCCCATGGCAGCATTAACGGCCGTGTGCTTTCTCTGCCTGTCGGTGGCATTGCTGTTGGCAAATGCGGATAAGGGACTGATGAAGCAATTTACAAGTCCGTATGCGGGTAGTGTTATTGCGCGTGTACTCATACCGTTGGTAATTATACTGCCGCTGCTTATTGGCTATATTCGTCTGTGGGCGCATTGGTATAGTTTGCTCTCAACGGAATTGGGAGTAACCAGCATTGTCCTCAGCTTCATTGTGATATTTGTG
>CAMLLI010000447.1 GCA_946480685.1 uncultured Flammeovirgaceae bacterium
GAGCGAAGTAATTCGTAGTCCGTTGTGAGTGGTGACAGGGAGAACGCATCTCCGGCAAATACAACGAGTCCGATTCTATCCTGCACGCGACCGTTAATAAAGTTACGTGCTACTTCTTTCGCTGCTTCAAGACGGTTCGGAGTAAAATCTTCAATCATCATCGACTGCGATATATCCAGCGCGATCATGATATCAATACCTTCTGTCCATTGCTCTACTTTTTCGTTTGTCTTTTGCGGACGTGCAAGTCCCATTAATATGAACGCGAACACCAGCATCAACAGGATCTCCGGCAGTAAACGTATCAGGTTTATAGGGGATACATGTAAATCTTTTTGTGTAATGGCAATCGGTAACTTCTGATTAAATCTATACCGCAGCAGCCAGCGCACGATAAACAGAATCGGCACAGCAATGATGAGGTATAGAAACACCGGGTGTTCCCATGTAAAAGAACGCAACGTAGAAGGCGTAAACCAATCCAGCGAGTACCAGGCAGTAAGATCCTTATCCATGTTTTACCTCCTGTAATTTGGTATGGAAGCGTTGGTCGGCCACAGCTTTAAGACTTTCCAGCGGTTCGATTACATTAACGCTATGTCCATATATAGCGCCATCAATGGTCTGAAGATTTCGGATGAGAGTTTCGTCCTGGAAGAAATTCCGCGCCTCGCGTGTTGTCAGTTTGGTATAAGGACGTGCCTCGAGCTGCTCCATATATAGTTTCCAATGCGCCAGTGCTGTCTCCGTTGTAACCGCTGAAAAAGCCTGACGTAGATTGGTAACTTCGCGTGTATAGCTTTCAACAAATTTACGATGCGCTTCGAGCATACTTTTGATTCGGAAGTACTTGCGTATGCGTTTGCCGAAAACAAACCACACGATAACAGCAATTACCAGAACAGCTACGGCAACAATGGTAAATATAGGCCAGTTGAATTGTCCGGGTACATCGTGATAGGCTACGCTTAACTTCATCGGTAACTTATCAATCGCTATTGTATCGACACTGAAATTTACCAGTTGTGTTACCAGGATCGTATCTTGTTCTGACTGAAAGGTTACACTATCCTTTTCATTCACCTGGAACACCGGCAGACTCAGGTATTGCTCGCGGTCAATTTCAAAGGTGCTTACATAGTATATGACGCTGTCGTAACTGATGCCATCCTCTGTATCGGTAGCAAAGTAATCTTTACTTTCAAATTCAAACGGAGTATAGGTATGCGAAGAATCCGGAAACACCATGTTGAGTTGTTGCGGATAGCGCGCAGTAAGATAGAACCGTACCGGCTTACCTATATATAAACTGTCTTCAATAAAACCTGCCGTTACTTTTACCTCTGTCTTCGGTTTATCCTGTGCGTACGCACTGTTTACTACAAGTGAGCAGCACGACAGAAGAAAAATATAGCGTATTGAAATTCGCATTGTCTTTACAAAACTACTGATCATGTTGTCTTCATAGATTTGTTCCGCACTTTAAATAATCGCAGCAGCTTCGGTACATAGTCTTCATCCGTATCGAGGGAGATGAAGTTCACTTCGTGCTTGCGACTGAACTTCTGCAGTTCATCCTTACGCAAGTCATGCCGCTTGCTGATCTTCTGTCTGAAATCACCAAACGAAGTATTGATCCACAATGTTCGCTGACTTTCCTTGTCCACTACTGGAATTATACCCAGCTTGGGCAAACGGGTTTCGCGCTTGTCGCTGATGTGTATCACTACAAGATCGTGCCGTTTTGCCAGCGCGCGTAAATTGTCGGTATACCCTTCGTCAATAAAATCAGAGATCAGTATAACAACGCTTCTCCTGCGAATAGCATTGAGTGCAAAAGATATAGCTTTGGATAAATTTGTTTTAAGTGACTTCGGCTTCAGGTTCGCGAGTGTACTGATAATTTCATACGCCTGCGAATGTCCTTTGATCGGCTTGATAAACTTCTCGCGAACATCCGAGAAACAGATAAGTCCAACGTGGCTCGACTCTTTTACTGCCGAAAGTGTAAGTACACCACAAATCTCTTTGCCAATATCAGCCTTTGTTTTACCGGGGCTCCCTATATCTTCGGATGCACTTACATCGAGTATAAAAAACACAGTTTGTTCCTTCTCTTCCCGGTAGGTCTTTACAAATGTACCATGGCCTTTGGCTGAAACGTTCCAATGTATAGTGCGCACATCGTCACCATACTGATACGGTCTCACGTCATCAAACTCCAGGCCTGTACCTTTAAAAACAGAATGGAAATCCCCCTGCATCTGGCTGTTGATAGCCTTGCGTATCTGGATCTCATATCTCCGTAGTTTCTTTAACAGGTCCTTCATTCGTTATCCGTTAATCGTTATCCGTTAAAAGTTAATCGTTATCCGGCTGCTGTCTTTAAACGTATAACGGATAACTTATAACGAATAACGGCCCGTGGCAAAGTTATTGTTATACGTTAAAGAGGTTCGCGAATAAACGCAAACCCGGTAGCGATAGCTCCAAAAATAGAACAATTATGATTATTTTGCCCCACCTAAAGCAGGGGATGGCCATTAAAAGATGTTGAGAGGTTTAAAATATTATGCAGTTGCTTCCGTGCTGGTGATGATCCTGGCCGGTACATTTTCATGTTCAAAAAAAGAGAAGACACCGGAAGGAATCCTCGGTAAAGAGGAGATGGCAAAGACCATACAGGAAGTGTTGCTGGCCGAAGAGAAAGTTAACCGGCTGAGGCTTTCCACCGATTCGTCAAAGAAAGTATTTACGGCTATACGTGGTAAAATTTTCGAGAAGACCGGTGTATCCGATTCTGTTTTTAATAACTCCATGAACTATTACATGGATCATCCTAAAGAACTGGAACAAATTTATACAGCGCTTGTTGACTCTTTAAATCTTAAAGAACAAAAAGCATCCGTCCGTCCGACACCAAAATGATTTACCCAAACGAGTTTGAAGATAAGTTAGGCTTTGTGCAGATACGGCAGAAGCTGAAAGGTTATTGCCTTTCGGATGCCGGAGCCGCATGGGTTGACCGCATGCGTTTTAGCACGGAGGCTGACTTTATAAGAATTCTGCTGAAGCAGAGTCTTGAATTTTTGCAGATACTGGAGAAAGGTGAACCCTTTCCGTCACGGTATTTTTTTGATCCTGCTGAATGGATTCAGAAGATAACACTGGAAGGAAACTGGCTCGAAGCCGATGAGTTTCTGAACCTGGCCTATTCGCTGGAGACTATTATAGCGTGCAAGACTTTTCTGAACAAGGCACGTGAAATATACCCTGAACTATATAAACTGGCTGAGCCCGTAGCAGTAACCAGTGCGTTGGCTCAATCTGTTTTTGTTAAGATTGATGACAAGGCGCAGGTGCGTGATTCGGCGAGTCCTGACCTCGGTCGTATACGAAAGCGACTCCGTGAAGAACAGATTCGTCTGCGTAAAATTGCTGACCAGATCTTTCGCACAGCCGTGGAAGAGAAGTGGGTGCCTGAAGGTGCCTTGCCTACCATTCGCGAAGGGCGTGTAGTAATACCGATACAAGCCGAACACAAGCGCAAGCTGAAAGGATTTATACTCGATGAATCGGCTACCGGCCAAACCGTTTTTATGGAACCAACGGAAATGCTGGACGCCAACAACGAGATTCGCGACCTCGAGCATTCTGAAAAACGTGAAGTGATTCGTATACTCAAGGAGCTTACGGATGAATTCAGACAGCAGCTCCCGGTGCTTCGAACAGCATTTCAGTTTTTGGCGCAGATCGATTTCATTCGCGCGAAAGCAAAGTTCTCGCAGGAGATCAATGCAGAACACCCGGTAATTGAAAAACAACCGGAGATGGTGTGGTATAATGCGAAGCATCCGTTGCTATACCTGAGCTTGAAAGGTAAACGTGAAATTGTACCGCTCAATATAGAACTGGATCAGCAGGATCGTTTACTATTGGTTTCCGGACCGAATGCCGGTGGTAAATCAGTTTGTCTTAAAACAGTAGGACTGCTCCAATACATGGTGCAATGTGGTTTGCTGATACCGGTATCAGAACGATCGCGTGTCGGTATATTTCAAAATATACTACTGGATATAGGCGATCAGCAGTCCATTGAAAATGATTTGAGTACCTATAGCAGTCACCTGCGGAATATGAAAACGTTCATCGAGCACGCCAACAGTAAATCGCTGGTGTTGATGGATGAACTTGGTTCCGGTACCGATCCGAACTTCGGTGGTGCTATCGCGCAGGCTATATTGGAAGAACTGCTGCGCAAGCACGTGTGGGGCGTAGCGACCACGCACTACTATAATCTGAAATTATTTGCCGGTCAGCGACAAGGTATACGCAATGCAGCGATGCGCTTTGACGATATGAACTTGGTACCGCTATATATACTCGATATTGGTAAACCGGGAAGTTCTTTTGCCTTGGAGATTGCCCGTAAAATAGGATTGCCTCAACAAACCTTACAGGAAGCTGAAAAGCTGGTAGGTAAAGATCTCGCTGGTTTTGAAAAACTCGTTCGCTCACTCGAAAAGGAAAAACAGTTGCTGAGTGAGAAAACTAAAAAGCTAGAGCGGCAAGAAGGAGAGATGAAGCAGGCACTCGCGAAGTACCAGACACTCTCTACCGATATTGAGACACGCAAGAAGGAGATCATCAACAAGGCAAAGGAAGAAGCTTCAAATTTGTTGAAAGATACCAATCGTGAAATCGAAAAAACGATTCGTCATATACGCGCGAACCAGGCGCACAAACTGGAAACGCAGAAGGTGCGCAAGAACCTGCAGAAC
>CAMLLI010000448.1 GCA_946480685.1 uncultured Flammeovirgaceae bacterium
CAAACCCCGGTGTAGTTGGTGAAGCATTCAAGACAAATGACTCCGGCAACAACCTCGCGATGCAATACGATTATCGGAATGTATATGCGAACATCATGCGCGACTGGATGCAGGTAGATGATACACGTCTTAATAAAATATTCCCGGATGCACGCGATGCGAACGACAGCAGCAAGGGTTTGATGACGACAGGTACATCGGATGGAACTGTATTCGAGCAACTGCCACTTGCACAACAAGTGATCACAGGCAACGAAGGATTTATAGGCGATCGTTTCTCGCTTGAAGATTGCTATCCGAATCCTGCAAAAGATAAAACTACCGTACACTTCAAAGTAAACAGTGCTTATCACGTAACAGTAAATCTGTTTACCAACGATGGCAAGAAAGTAAAGGCCATGGTAGACGGAGTATATAATCCGGGTGAGTATAAAGTTGAAACGGATCTTACCGGATTGCCGGCCGGCCACTATATTTACGAATTGAAAACCGGATTTTACAAAGAAGCCAAGAAACTGATCATTGTGAAATAGAAGTTTACCAACCCTCCCTTATGAAAAACCTATACCTTCTGCTGCTCTGCTTACTGCTGGCGGCCAATGGAGCATTGGCGCAAAGCAGCAAAAAGAAAAAATCGCCGGCAGCGTATAACAAACAAAATAAAGAGAACGAGAAGTTTCTGGAGAAACAATGGTGGCTCGGTATACGCGGTGGTGTTACACTTACCAAAGTAGATCCTACCACTACGTTTTCCATTCTTTCACCCACCAACTACGATGCATCTGAAAGCGGCAAGAAGTACGATAACTTCAGCTTAGTGGGAAGTCACGTAACAATGGAAGCAACGTTCTACTTCAAACAATTTACATTCAGTCTTCAACCTACATTTCAGCATAGTCGCTTTGCCTATACCAACCAGTACCGCTGGACGGATGGCGTTGAAGCAGGCAACAACAATGTAGAGTTGAATTACAAACAGGAACAGAAAGTGGATCACCTCATCATTCCACTTGTTGTGAAGTATGAGTTCATGGCCACAACGAGGCTTCGTCCGTATTTGCAGATCGGTATATTTCAGGCATTCCGCATTGGTGCTACGAAAGAAGTTACAGTATCCGGAATAGATCAGGCATCAGGCGGACAAAATCAATTTGAAGATGAACCGATAACTGTAGGTGCACGCGATCTGTTCGCCAAAAAATACTGGGGCGTACTCGGAGGCGCAGGTCTATATTATAACCTGGGTAACAATGTCCGGTTAAACTTCGATGTGCAGTATAAACATGGTATGAGTAACATCGTATCAGCCGAGAACCGCTATAGCAACGATCGTCTCGCAGGCGTTGGTGATGCTATGGACGATCTCGATATGGACAACATCAATATATCCATGGGTTGTCTGTTCCCGCTGCGCTTCCTGGAAAGTGGTTTCAAATCATTAAACCGAAAATGATCCTCTCCTATGTTTAAAACAATACGAACCTCACTCTATATTTTATCGATAGCACTTTTTGTTTTTGCCTGCGGAGAAGATTCCAATCCCGTTACAGAAACAAAAAACTTCACATCTATATTTGACAGCAATCAGTTCACGGATGGTTTCTTTCCCATCGACATCCAACAAACTACCGATGGTGGTTATGTTGTGCTGGCAGAAAGCGAATTACCCGACACGCAGCTCACCGGAGTATATCTGCTGAAAGCAGACAAGTATGGAAACTTTGTAAAGTTTATTAAAGCAGACACACTTAATAATCCTGTAGGGCGACTCAGCAAGATTGCAGACAAGTATTATTTCTTCTGTATGAATAATACCGATGCTAAACTGGCTTCGTTCGATGAGACGCTTGATAATTTTTCAATAGCCGATGTAGCTTACACCAATCCCGCAGCATCTGCTCCACTTGAAAATGGCTTTTTACTTTTGAGTGTTAACACCGATTCAAAGCAAACCATTATAGCACAGATCGGCTTGGATGGAGGCACAATTCGCGATAAAGGATTTACGTTTGGTGATGGTGATGACAGTGAAAAACCTTTGAGCGAACATTTTCTCAAGCAAGGAAAACAATTTCCATTCGATGTTGGTGTAGTTTCACCGGGTATCTATTACTTCAACGGGTTCTATGATTATTCATTCTCGTTGATCTTTACTAACATGACAAGCGATGATCCGATCGGAATTACCGCAGGACAAAATGATGACGGAGGTTTCAGTGCACTCGTTCCGCTCAGCTCAAGCAAATATGCAGCGGCACGATTCAACTTTGGTGAAAACTATTTTTTACCAAGTGCAACCATCGTTGCAACAAGTCAGAATGTTCCAAGCGTACAACTGGGTGGTCTTACTATACCCGAGCTGATCTCCGAAACGAAAGTAAAGATCCTTCGCTCCACCGTAAATCAGAAAAATGTATTGATCTATGCTGCGGATACGGAGACGAGACAGATCGGACTATATTTCTACGATGAAGCAACAGGTGCGTTCATCGGTAGTAAATACCTGGGCTTCTCCAATCCGTTTACGATCGGTAATCTCATCAACACCGAAGACGGAGGCATTGCTGTTGTAGGTACTACGTACCTGGCCGGACGCTTCGCGCGACTCTGTATCTTTAAACTTTCGAAGGAAGAAGTTGCATCGAACGTGAAGTAGTGTGTAAGATTGCTCATGCAATCACAAGTAATTCCCATTTTCAGAATATTCGATTATACCAAAGCCATTGAATTCTACATTCAATGGCTTGGTTTTTCTATAGACTGGGAGCATACCTTCGAACCCGGTGCTCCGCGCTATATGCAGATATCACGAGACGGTATAGTGCTTCATCTTACCGAACATCACGGTGATTGTACACCCGGCAGCAAAGCGCTTATTCGCTATAGCGGTCTACGCGCGTATCATCAGCAACTCATCGATAAGAACTACGCCTATAACAGACCGGGACTTGAGGAAGCACCGTGGAATTCTTTAACGATGATGGTGATCGATCCTTTCGGGAACAAACTTTTCTTCAACGAACCTCATACTTCATAACGCAATGACCATTCAGCAAAACATAAGCCTTGCATCGTTCAATACATTTGGACTTGAGGCAACAGCAAAAGAATTTACCACCATCCACTCCGTTGAAGAAGCGCAGACACTCGTTGCATCCGGTGTTTTTCAAAAACAACGCGTGTTGTTACTCGGTGGCGGCAGTAATATACTGCTGACGAAAAATTTTGATGGTCTGGTAGCGCGCATCGCGATCACCGGAAAAAAAGTTATCCACAAAGATGACGCGCATGTAGTATTAAAAGTTGGTGCAGGTGAAAACTGGCATGAACTCGTGATGTATTGTGTTGAGAATAATTGGGGCGGTGTTGAAAATCTTTCGCTTATACCGGGTACGATGGGCGCTGCACCGATGCAAAACATTGGCGCGTATGGTGTCGAGATAAAAGATGTGATCGAAGAAGTAGAAGCAGTCGAGATCAGCACCGGCAACATTAAAACATTTACGAATGCTGAATGTCGCTTCGGTTATCGCGAAAGTATTTTTAAACAGGAAGCAAAAGATAAGTTTATCATCACCGGAGTTACGTTGAGACTTACAACAAAAGATCATCACTTCAATTGTAGTTATGGTGCTGTACATGATACGATGATAGCACTTGGACATGATGTACCTTCTGTGCGCGCAGTGAGTGATTCTGTTATCCACATTCGCAGAAGTAAATTACCCGATCCTGCTGTGATCGGTAATGCCGGAAGCTTCTTCAAGAATCCGACAGTACATGCAGATACATTTGAAGCGTTGAAGAAAACATATCCAACCATTCCAAGTTATCCTGCGGGCGATATGGTAAAAGTACCGGCAGCATGGTTGATAGAGCAATGTGGATGGAAAGGAAAACGCTTCAACAACATTGGTGTACATCAGTTGCAGGCACTTGTATTAGTGAATTACGGAGGTGGTGAAGGAGAAAAGATATGGGAGTTAGCAATGAATATTCAAGCGAGTGTTCGAGATAAATTCAACATCACACTACATCCGGAAGTAAATGTTATATGAGTATTGATGATGTACTATTTACTTCTGTATTTACTCCGTTCACTACATCAATTATCACATCAACATGTGTTGATGATGACATCACATCGCTGCATCACTCGGTAAAATTTATTGCTTCGAAAAATTTTTTACGAAAAATTTTTGCAGATAAATTTTTTGTTACTACTTTTCGTATAGTTTAAACATAAAATTAAAAACGCTATGGCAAAATCAGCGAAGAAAGCGGCAAAGAAGTCTGCAAAAAAGACTGCTAAAAAAGCTGCTAAGAAGAAGAAGTAATTAGGTTTGACCTAAGAAACTTTGCGAAGGGAAGTAAATTGGATTTACTTCCCTTTCGTTTTTTATACACCTCTACATTCGCGTTTCATAGTAAGTATAGCTTGCTATATACCATCATCGCTTACCGTTTTTTCATTTACCGCAGAGTTATCCACATTGCTTTTCAAAAGGAGTATAACAGATGTCACGCTGAGAATATAACGCATGCCTATAGCATGTTAAACCGGTGCTTTAAGTAATCAGGATTTGAATAGCAATGTATTGATCCGAGAAGCCAACCTCAGCCTTCAATACGCAGTCAATACGTTTCGATACGCTTTCAACAGCGCGCGAAGTATACATGATGCATCGATCGGGATCGTTCATCGCGCGCAGGCACCGGGATGTATAGCAGGCACAACACCATCACGGCATTGTTATTTAGTGTTGGTATAGTACGCTGA
>CAMLLI010000449.1 GCA_946480685.1 uncultured Flammeovirgaceae bacterium
AAAGGTCTCGGCACAAAATCAGTCGAAGTAGTGTCGTTACTGCGCAAGCAGCCGGCACGCGACAAGATGCTTACTGTAAAGTATGTAGGCTTTGAGATCGATCATGAATTTGTAGTAGGCTATGGTCTTGATTACGATGGTCTGGGCCGAAATCTGAAAGAAATTTATAAGGCTTTGCCCGCGTCAGAAGCTGCACCGGAGGCGAAAGCATAAAAAAATCGTATATCGTGAATTTAAAAATCGAGAGATCATTCCTTATCTTCGTCAGCTTTAATAAATCTAAAACCCATCTCAATCACTAATAACCGTAAGCAGAAATGATTAACATTATTCTCTTTGGCCCTCCGGGCGCAGGCAAAGGTACCCAGAGCACCAAGATCATTGAGAAGTATTCGCTCACACACATTTCCACCGGAGATCTTTTCAGAAAACATTTGAAAGAAGGAACTCCGCTCGGCCAGCTGGCAAAGGGATATATGGATAAGGGTAATCTTGTTCCGGATCAGGTAGTGATTGACATGGTAGACGACAAGATTAAGAGCAGCGGTTCTATCAGTGGAATTATCTTCGATGGTTTTCCGCGCACCATTCCACAAGCAGAGGCGTTGGATAAATTACTGGCATCGAAGGAGGCTCCTATAAAAATTCTGATCGAACTGGTTGTTCCGGAAGACGAACTTAAAAAGAGACTGGCGGAGCGCGCAGCGAAAGAAAATCGCCCGGACGATGCAAAGCCTGAAGTAATTGAAAACAGAATTGCTGTTTATAAAGCTGAAACGGTAGCCGTTGCGCAGTACTATAAAGAGCACAATAAATATGCATCCGTAATAGGTGTTGGCGAGATTAATGACATCTTCAAAAACATCTGTACGGAGATAGATAAAAGTTTACTGGTATAATTTGATAAGCAGCAGTGTCTTCACCCAACTTCATTGATTACGTTAAATTCTGTTCACGCTCGGGGCATGGTGGCGCAGGATGTTTGCATTTTCACCGCGAGAAATTTGTACAGAAGGGCGGTCCTGATGGTGGCAACGGAGGCCGTGGTGGCCACGTAATTCTGCGTGGCGATTCGCAGCACTGGACACTGCTTCACTTGAAATACAGGAAGCACGTAATTGCCAGCAATGGAAATCCGGGCGAAGAACAAGATCGAACCGGTGCCGATGGCAAAGATGAAATTATACCGGTACCACTCGGCACTGTAGCGCGCGATGCTGAGACAGGTCGCATC
Source organism: uncultured Flammeovirgaceae bacterium (assembly GCA_946480685.1). Next base: position 1,235 of record CAMLLI010000449.1, read on the forward strand.
CGCTGCGAGATCACAGAAGATGGACAAGAATTTATACTTACTCCCGGAGGTCGTGGTGGAAAAGGCAATGCATACTTTGCTACGCCAACACACCAGGCTCCTCAATATGCACAACCCGGTGAGGCTGGTATTGAAGAGTGGGTTATACTAGAATTAAAATTACTGGCAGATGTAGGTCTTGTTGGATTCCCGAATGCCGGTAAATCTACTTTACTCTCCGTTGTTTCTGCTGCCAAACCTAAAATCGCAGACTATCCTTTTACTACATTGACGCCTAACCTGGGCGTTGTGCCCTACCGCGATGATCGCTCTTTTGTAATGGCCGATATACCGGGAATTATTGAAGGCGCTGCAGAAGGCAGAGGATTGGGTATTCGTTTCCTCCGACACATTGAACGAAATTCGTTGTTGCTCTTCTTAGTTCCGGCAGACTCTCGTGACATTAAAACCGAGTATGACATTTTGCTGAACGAGTTGCGTAAGTATAATCCGGAGCTTCTTGATAAAAAAAGATTGCTGGCCATATCGAAGTCAGACATGCTGGACGAAGAACTTAAAACGGAGATAAGACGAGAACTCCCAACCGATCTCCCTACAATCTTTATTTCCTCTATCACAACACAAGGCATAACCGAATTAAAGGATTTGATCTGGAGACATCTTCATTAGTCTGTTTTGTTTTGTGAACGATATAAATCCCGTGCGCTAAAATCATTTTGAGCTCCCTCCCCCATTCATCTCAAAATGTCAGTTTGGCATTAAAATACCTTTGGCAAAATTGTTGACATTTGCGCTTTAATTAATTTTTAAAAGGCCGTTATCATGGGAAATCAAGCAGAAGAAAAAGATATGAATCAAAACGAAGAGATAGTTTCAGAAAACACCGCAGAAGTCGCTGACAACCTGCCTGAATCTTCAGCAGAAGATGCAAAGAATGTAAAAGAAGAGCAGGCCGATATTGCCAAACTTCAAGGTGAGGTTGCTGAACAAAAAGATAAATACATTCGCCTGTATTCGGAGTTTGACAACTTCAGACGCAGAACAGCGAAGGAAAAACTCGAGATGATTCAGTCAGCCAACGAGCAACTGCTAAAAGCTTTGTTGCCTGTGGTAGATGATTTCGAAAGAGCAGAGAAATCGTTTAAAGACAAAGACTCAAAAGAACTGGAAGGCTTCTTTTTAATCTATAATAAATTCAAGAAAACACTTGATCAGTACGGAGTAAAAACAATGGAAGCGGGCGCGGGTTCAGAGTTTAATCCGGATCTGCACGAAGCCATTACACAGATACCAGCTCCTGACGAAAAGCTGAAAGGCAAGATCGTAGATGTAGTAGAAAAAGGATATTTACTGAACGAAAAAGTGATTCGTTTCGCCAAGGTTGTTGTAGGCAGTTAAGTCTATACCATCCGCGTTTATCAATCACTTAATATATATACCAAGACATGTCTACCAAAAGAGATTTTTACGAGATACTGGGAGTAAGCAAGGGAGCCACGCAAGAGGAGATTAAGAAAGCTTACCGAAAAGTAGCGATCCAATTTCACCCGGATAAAAACCCGGGCAATAAGGAGGCTGAAGAAAAATTCAAGGAAGCTGCCGAAGCTTACGAAGTATTGAGCGATGCTGACAAGCGCGCCAAGTACGATCGCTTTGGACATTCCATGCCGGGTAACGGAGGCGGATACGGTGGCCACCATATGAACATGGAGGATATCTTCAGCCAGTTCGGAGATATTTTTGGAGGTGGAAGTCCGTTTGATAGTTTCTTCGGAGGCGGTGGCACATCCGGAGGAAGACGTCAGCGTAAAGGCACAAACCTGCGCATCAAACTAAAATTATCGCTGGATGAGATTGCTAATGGTGTTGAGAAGAAGATCAAAGTAAATCGTCTGGTTCGCGCAGAAGGCGTAACGTTTAAAACATGTCCTACCTGCCACGGATCAGGTCAGCTTAAAAAAGTTGTTAATACCATGCTTGGTCAAATGGTATCGGCAACGACTTGTTCAAATTGTGATGGCTCCGGCCAGATCATTGACAAGCGCCCGGCAGGTGTAGACAGCTCGGGTCTTGTTTCTAAAGAAGAAATTTTGAATGTAAAAATACCGGCAGGTGTAGGTGATGGTATGCAGCTCGCCATGTCGGGCAAAGGTAACGAAGCTCCGGGCGGTGTTGCCGGCGATCTGCTCATTGTAATTGAAGAGCAGGAAGACAAGCACTTGAAGCGTGACGGCAACAACCTGATTTACGAACTATATATCAGCATTATCGATGCGGCATTGGGTACATCGGTTGAAGTTCCTTCGGTTTCAGGCAAGGTTAAAATCAAGATCGAACCAGGCACCCAAAGTGGAAAAATCCTTCGATTGCGAGGAAAAGGTCTTAAAGACATTAACGGCTATGAAACTGGCGATCAATTGATCTACGTAAACGTCTGGACGCCAAAAAAACTGACATCGGAAGAAAAGGCAAAATTGGAGAGTTTGCGTGAGTCAACTAATTTCCAGCCTCACCCAGATGGAAGCGAAAAAGGCTTTTTTGAGCGCATGAAAGAGTATTTCAATTAGAAACATAAATCTTTTCATCAACGAACCCCGTTTTAATTAAAAGTTAAAGCGGGGTTTTTGCTTTAATTTAACGTTTAACCTTACACCATGTAACCTACGGACTGTGAGGCCGTAATTATTCAGCATGCATAAGAAGATTTGGTTAACATGTTGCGGAATTGCGCTGACGGTGGCGGTATGCGGGCAGATTAAGAAGCAATTTACTGTAGAAGACAGCCAATCGTGCGAAAATATCAGGCTTAGTCTCAAAGCCAATAGTGGCAATTGCTATATCAAGCCCAGCCAGAATCCGGAGATATTAAATGTTTTCAGCAATCAGACGGAAACAGCTTACGCTCACAACTTCAGAAAAGAAGTCAAAGGTAAAACCTGCGAAGTACAACTCAACCTGGAAGAAAACCAGACCGAGAGTTTAGGTCAATCTATATCGGCCAACTTTTTTGGTGCTGCTGAAAAAACTTCAGGTGACAAACTCTGGAAGATGTACCTCACGGACATGAAGCCGTATTTCCTTGAATTGAATTACGGTGTGGGAAATGCAAACGTAGATCTCTCTGGCTTGGCTATAAAAAAACTCAAGATCAATTCCGGCAGTGCCAACGTAAATGTTGGTTACGCTTCATCGCTGGAGAACCAGATCGACATGGATACTTTCTTTGTTAAAGTTGATTTGGGATCTGTGAACGTTAAGAATTTAAACTTATCGCGTACACGTGTAGTGATGGCAGATGTAGGCTTCGGTAATATGACGCTTGACTTCAGTCACAAGCCGTTGGTAAAAAACAAAGTCAAAGGAAGTGTTGGTGCCGGTAATCTCACCATCATCCTTCCAAATAAAGAAACTCCCGTGCTGGTGAAGATACACGACTCCTGGTTATGCAGCGTAAAAGTACCCGCAAGCCTGGTCAAGATCAATGATGATACATTTGCCAACGCGGCCTACAGCAAAGACTCGAAAAACGCCATGACGTT
>CAMLLI010000450.1 GCA_946480685.1 uncultured Flammeovirgaceae bacterium
TCCGAATAAGGTCTGGTCAAATGTATAGCGAAGATCAAGCATTACTTTGTGTTTGGTGGCTGGCTCCAATAATAAACCGGTACCCAGGTTGATACCAAACTGCAGCCTGTTAATATTAGTATAGTATACTTCGTCTGTATGCGCGTAATCTTTTCGAGGTTCAAACTTTATTTTATAGGAGAGTTCGCTGATGTTATTCTCGAGTAATTCACTTGAGATTACGGTGCCCTTTCCTCCAAGCAGGTATGCTATATTTGGACCGACACCCGCATACCATTTGAAATTTTTGTTCTTGCCGAGTTGTCCTTTGAAGTGCATCGTGAATAAAATAGGCAGCTCGAAGTAATGATATGTTACTTTATCTTTCAAGTATGGATCGATCTTTCCTTTTACCGTTTTGCTTTTTGTCGAATAGAGGTATTCAGTATGCAAAAAGTAACGATTTCTTACTTTGAAGGAGAGCACTAAACCTGCGTTGAAACCAATACCAGGTGACAATTTTAAAGTATCACTAACGCTTTTACGGTCCATTTTTACGAAGTCATATTGCCCTCCGATTTTAGCTCCGAATCGTACCACTTGAGCAGTGGTATTTTCGATAGAAGCAATTGACAGCAGAGACAATATAAAAAGGGTGATATTCTTCTTTGCGGTGTGATTTAAGCGTGAAATGGTAGTTCCTTTCGCTAACATGGTTTGCGTGTATGGTAAATTTCATTATAAATCTTGCCTATTTTTTTAGTAAAAAAGTGATAATTGACTACCAATTATTACGTGACTCTGAATGCAATCGATCTTGCAATTTTTCTAATTTAAAAAGAAAATACCTTTCTGACAGTATTTATGACATGGGTAAAGGATTACCTCTCACTTTTTAACCGCAGGTTGTATCTACATCTATAGTTGAGCTTATGATCAGAAAACTACTGTTGGCAGCACTCTGTCTAGTGTTGTATACGTCAGCCTTTGCGCAGGAATCTAGCTGCGGAGATGGTATTGATAATGATGGTGACGGATTTATCGATTGCTTCGATGGCGATTGTGCTAAGAATTTAATCTGTAAAGACTTCTATATAGGGCAGGATAAAGCCTGTCAGGTTCCCCCAACCGGTACGCTCAACTTCGGCATGAAGCTCGAGGCTTCTTCTCCCAACCGCGTTACGTATACTTCCGGAAGAATGGCCGTGGGTGATCTGGATGGCGATGGTATACCCGAGATGGTAACTCTTCACCAGGAAGACAAAAAGCTCTATATATTAAATGGTACGGATCTAAGCGTCAAATATACCGGTACAATTTCGGGAACAGCAGAATATTATGATCATACAATCGGTGATGTTAAGGGCGATGGATGTGGCGACATATTTATAGCTGAGAAGATCGGAAGTGACTTCTATATAACATCGTATGATTGCAAAGGTCTTAAGCAGTGGAGTACAAAAGCTTATGGTCAGCCCATCACCATGGGACTTGCTGATTTCGGAGCAGATGGTAAAGCAGAGATATACTATCGCAATGAGATCCTTGACGCTGAAACCGGAACACGTTTATTAAAAGGAAGTGGAGACTGGTCTGCTATAGATGCGGGACCTGTTGCTGTTGATATACTCAGTACAACCGACTGTGCTTCGTGTTCAGGGTTGGAACTCGTATTGGGAGGTACTATATATTCTGTTAACCTGGGAGCCCGCACAACCGATGCTGGCTCTTTGACTTTGGTGAGAAGCATTCCGGGCGGAGCCAGTTACTATCCCAAAAAATCAAGCTTTGGTTTCATTACCAGTTTAACCAGTGTTGCAGACTATAACCAGGATGGTTTCCTGGACGTACTCACCAGTGGTTCAACAGGTTCAACTACCGGAACAACAAATGCTTTCTTCTGGGATGTAAAGAACAACACCTATAAACGATATGCAACATCAAACAACTGGCCCGAAGGAACGGGTCGCTTGAATATATCGGACATCGATGGCGATGGAAAACTGAACACCACGTTTGTTTCCGGAAGCAGATTGTTCGCGTTAAAAGACGACTTTACATTGCTATGGTCCGTTGCTATATCAGAAGGTACATCCGGATATACCGGGGCAACGGTGTTTGACTTTAACAATGACAAGTCGAATGAAATTGTATATCGCGATGAAGGCTATCTCTATATTATTAACGGAAAGACCGGAGCGATCTTTACTCAGGCGGTGTGTCGTTCGCGAACAGCGAATGATTACCCGATTGTTGTAGACGTGGATGGCGATGGTTCAACTGAGATTTGCGTAACGTGTGCCACCAGCAATACTGATAACATTAATGACTTTACACGCGCACCGTTTGGTCAGATTCGCACGTACTCGTCAAGTCTCGAAGCATGGGTGCCTTCGCGTAAAGTTTGGAACCAGCACGGTTACTTCAATGTAAACATCAACGATGACCTGACGATTCCGCAAGTACAGCAGAAACATCATCTCGTGTTCTCTACCGGATCACCTTGTAATCCTGGTGACAACCGACCCCTTAACTCATTCCTGAATCAATCGCCTTTCCTGGATTCAAAAGGATGTCCAACTTATGCATCACCGGATTTGGTGTTCGACCCGAGTTCAACCATTACCATTAACAAACCAACCTGTCCTGATAAAAACTTTACGATATCATTCAGCATTAAAAACTCGGGGAACCTTGGTCTCTCGGGCTCTTTGCCTATTACATTTTATAGTGGAGACCCGCGTGTTGCCGGTGCTACTAAATTAAATACAGTATATGTTAACCTGAGCAACCTGCTCATTGGCGATTCCTATGTAGCGAACAATTTAACGGTGCAGGGAACGGGCGCCAACTTCACGCTATATATTGCCCTTAACGATAACGGAAGTACAACACCGCTCACATTCCCGAATACAAATTTCAAAGAGTGTGATTACACGAACAACATTAAATCAGCAACAGTAAGTCCTAATCCATTTACAATTGAGACTGCGTTACTATCCGACAACATGAAATGTGCGGCCAACGCTACAGCTCCCTCCGGAGCCGTTGAAGCCTATCGTTTGGTGAACGGAGTAAAGCAAACTGCTGACTATACATTTTACTGGTACAACGGTGCCACTACTGGCGACATCGCTTCTGCCAATTATGTAGGCTCTACGTACTCCGGATTAACCGAAGGAACTTATTCCGTTTACGCCATCCACAAAGGCCTGCTATGCGGTTCTTCGTCAAAGAGTATAAACGTTGGTGTTACTACGAAGAACATGAGTGTTACGATCGTAGAGGACAGAGCCTATACCAACTGTAAAAATCCAAATGGAAAATTGCATGCTATTGTAAACGGTGGTGAACCTGCCGGTAACTTTAACTATGCATGGTATGCAGGTCCGAACGTGTTGACAGGAACAGTATTGTCTGTAAGTCATGAGTTGTCTAACCTGGACGGGTTAACATACTCTGTATTGGTAACAGATAAAACTACCGGATGTCAATCCACACAAACAGGTCACGTAACCGATCAAACGGTGAAGCCTGCCGTAACGGTAACAACAACTGATGCGAATTGCGTGCCTGCAAATTCAGGAAGCGCTTCAGCAAAAGTAGGCGGTGTTACAACGGGATATACTTTCAACTGGTATATCGGATCGAACGTAAAACCTTCAGCAGATTATACCGGTCCGACATACAGCAGTCTTAATCCCGGAACGTATTTAGTTACTGCTACTAACAGTACCACCGAATGTGTGTCGCCATCTGTTTTGGTAACGATCAAATCAAAAGTAATCCAGGCAGTAACAGCAACCGCTACGGCACAACAGACTTCATGTTTGTCAACCGCACCGAACGGGGCAGCGTCTGCAAATATAGCAGGCGTTACAGCAGGCTATACCTGGAAGTGGTTTAGAGGAAACAATACACTACCGGCAAACCAGATCGGTACAAATCCAATTGTAACGGGACTCGCTGCAGGAGTATATACCGTGCAGGCTACCGATGCAGCAGGATGTATCGACACAGAAACCGTTACGATCGTTGACAATATTACAAATCCAACGGTATCAACAACTATCAATAGTCACCAGGTGAAATGTTCTCCTGCAGATGGATCCGTGACTGCTTCGGCCAACGGTTCAGCAGGACCTTTCCGTTACTACTGGTTCAATGGTAACGTAGGTACTCCGGATACAACAGCTGCCAATTATAAAGGAGCAACCTATTCCGGACTTGCAGCAGGATTCTATACTGTAGTAGCCGTTGACCGGTCTACACGTTGTGCGTCTGGCAAGGCCGTTGTAGAGATTCTTAATAATACAGTGTTACCAACGATCACGACATCAACTGTTAATCAGACAAGTTGTGATGCTCTGAGTCCCAATGGACAAGCTTCAGCAAGTGTCGGAGGTGTAACAGCAGGCTATACCTTTACCTGGTATGCAGGCAGCGGCACCGGAGGCACCGTGAAAGCAAATACCGCAACAGCTACATTGCTTGCTGCCGGTACATATACCGTGCGTGTTGTGAGCAGCACCACAGGATGTGCTAATACTGCACAGGTTTCGGTTGTAAATAGTCCGGTGACCCCTACAGTAACGGCTGTTGTGGATGCGCATCAGACAAATTGTACCGCTGGCAACGGAGCAGTTTCTGCAAATGTTGGTGGTACGACAACCGGGTATACTTTCTACTGGTTCAACGGAAATATAGCAACTCCAAATATAGCGGCTCCCGATTTCACAGGACCGGTATATAGCGGAAGAGCTGCAGGTTCCTATACGGTTGTGGCGTATAAC
>CAMLLI010000451.1 GCA_946480685.1 uncultured Flammeovirgaceae bacterium
TACAGGTGCTGGTAATGACCAGGTTCGTTTTGATATGATCCTGAATATACTCGTGCCGGGCATCGAGATCATTACTCCGATCCGCGAATTGAAATTATCACGCGAAGAAGAGATTGCCTACCTCAAATCGAAAGGCGTGCAAATGAACTTTGACAAAGCCATGTACTCCATCAACAAAGGTATATGGGGAACATCGGTAGGAGGGAAGGAGACACTGAAGTCACTCGGTATGCTTCCGGAAGAAGCATGGCCTACACAGGTAACAAAGTCAGGAAATGAAACCGTAAAGCTTACGTTCGAGAAAGGTGAGCTGCGTAAAGTAAATGATAAAGCTTTTTCTCATCCTGCGGAAGCTATTCAACACCTGCAGGCTATCGCAGGACCTTACGGTATAGGAAGAGATATACATGTAGGCGATACGATCATCGGTATAAAAGGACGTGTAGGCTTCGAAGCTGCTGCTCCTATACTGGTATTGAAAGCGCACCATGCATTAGAGAAGCATGTGCTTACCAAATGGCAGCTAAGCTGGAAAGATCAGCTCGCACAATTCTATGGTAACTGGTTACACGAAGGCCAGTATCTTGACCCTGTGATGCGCGACATCGAAGCATTCCTCACCAATACACAACAACACGTAACCGGTGAAGTTTCGATCGAACTATATCCATACCGTTACCAGGTGCTGGGTATAGAATCATCCTACGACCTCATGTCGTCCAAGTTTGGCAAGTATGGTGAAATGAACCTCGGCTGGACCGGTGATGACGTAAAAGGCTTCACTAAAATATTCGGCAACCAGACAGCTATATACCAGCAGGTAAAAGAAGAAAACGAAAAGTAATTTGTCTCAAAGCTCGCAGCTCAAAACTCGCAGCTTTTCAAATATAGTGCTCATGACAAAGAATAAAATAAAAGCAGGAATCATCGGTGGTGCAGGCTATACCGGGGGAGAAACGATCCGGTTGTTGCTGAATCACCCGCAGGTTGATCTTGCCTTTGTACATAGCAGAAGCAATGCCGGTAACCCGCTATATTCTGCTCATGCCGATCTGCAAGGTGATACCGAGCTGAAATTTACCGATACAATTTTACAGGATGTTGACGTGATCTTTCTGTGTTTAGGACACGGTGAAAGTAAAAAGTTTCTGCAGGAAAATTCGATTAACGAAAAGATCAAGATCATTGATCTGAGTCAGGATTTTCGATTAGGTGAGTCTGTGAGCGGAAGAAATTTTGTATATGGTTTACCCGAACTGAATCGTGCGGATATAGTTAAAGCAAGTAACATTGCTAACCCGGGCTGCTTTGCCACCGCTATACAATTAGGATTACTTCCATTGGCAAAAGCCGGTATATTGAAAGAAGTATTTGCAACGGGTATAACCGGATCAACGGGTGCAGGACAAAAGTTGCAGGACACTACACACTTCACGTGGCGCGCCAATAATATATCTGCCTACAAAACGCTTACGCATCAGCATCTGAAAGAGATTAATCAGTCTCTGAAACAACTTCAGGCCGGCTTCAGCGAAGCTATAAACTTTATACCGTGGCGCGGAGATTTCACCCGCGGTATATTTGTAAGCTCCTGCATTACTACTGATAAGTCGCTGGACGAGGTAAAAAAACTATATAAGGATTTTTACAACGGACACCCCTTCACCATTGTATCCGATGATACGATCGATCTGAAGCAAGTAGTAAACACCAATAAATGTTTAATTGGCATCGAGAAAGAAGGCGATAAAATAGTAGTACACTCAGCTATCGACAACCTCCTGAAAGGAGCCTCCGGCCAGGCCGTCCAAAACATGAATTTACTTTTCGGTATCGAAGAAACTGCCGGAATCAAACTTAAAAGTATAGCATTCTAAAATAACCCAACCCGGCTAGCAGCTAGTAGCTCGCAGCCAGCAGCTAAGATGAAACTATTTGACGTATACCCGCTATTCAACATAACACCTGCTAAAGCGCAGGGCTCATGGCTTTGGGATGACAAAGGCGAGAAGTATCTCGATTTGTATGGAGGTCATGCAGTAATTTCTATTGGACACTCGCATCCGCATTATGTAAAAACACTTTCAGATCAGTTAAGCAAGATTGCTTTCTATTCCAACAGTGTTCAGAATCCGATACAAGAGCGACTCGCTGAGAAATTAGGACAACTCTCGGGCTATACGGACTATCAACTTTTTCTTTGTAATTCCGGTGCTGAAGCAAATGAGAATGCACTGAAACTTGCATCATTCGTTACCGGACGTAAGAAAGTTATAGCATTCAAAAAAGCATTTCACGGAAGAACATCGGGTGCTGTAGCCGCTACCGATAATCCAAAGATCGTAGCACCCTTCAATGCGGGACACGATATAGTATTTGTGCCGATGAATGATGAAACTGCCTTCGATGCTGTATTGGACAATACAGTAGCAGCAGTAATTATTGAAGGTATACAAGGTGTTGGCGGTATACAATTGCCAACCGATTCTTTCCTGCAACACCTGGAGAAGAAATGTAAAGAGAACGGCTCGCTCTTTATACTTGATGAAATACAAAGCGGTTATGGAAGAACCGGAAAGTTCTTCGCGCATCAGCATGCCGGTGTAAGACCGCACCTGGTTACAACAGCAAAAGGTATGGGCAACGGATTTCCGATTGGTGGTGTGTTGATCCATCCGGATATAAAACCATGGAGCGGTATGCTGGGCACAACGTTCGGTGGTAATTATCTTGCTTCCGTAGCAGGACTTGCCGTACTGGAAGTAATGGAGAAAGAAAGTCTTGTTCACAACGCAGCGGTGCAAGGTGAATACCTCATCGCCAAGTTGAAAACATATAGTATATTAAAAGATGTGCGCGGCAGAGGTTTGATGATCGGCTTTGATTTGCCGGAAGAGAAGAAGAGTGTGCGCAATGATCTCTTACAAAAACATAAGATATTTACAGGCGAGGCCAAGCCGAACACCATACGCTTGCTGCCTTCGTTAACATTAACAACACAGGAAGCAGATATATTTATAACGGCACTGACTGAAGAATTGAAATGAAGAATTTTATTTCCGTCAATGATGTAAGCGACATCAACGGCCTGGTTGCAAAGGCCCTTGACTTCAAAGCTAATCCGCTGAAGAACCAGACATTGGGACAAAACAAACGGATCGGCTTGTTATTTCTCAACCCCAGCATGCGTACGCGTTTAAGTACACAGATCGCTGCCGAAAATTTAGGCATGAAGGTGATCGTGTTTAACGTTGGTCAGGATGGATGGGCGCTTGAGTTTGAAGATGAAGCCATCATGAGTGGTAATACGGTGGAGCACGTAAAAGATGCAGCACCGATCATGGGTAAATATTTTGATGTACTCGGTATTCGTACATTTCCATCGCTGCAAAATAAAGTGGATGATTATAGCGAACTATATATCAACCAGTTTATCAAGTATGCCGGTATACCGGTGCTCAGTCTGGAGAGTGCAACGCTGCATCCGTTGCAAAGTCTCACGGATGTTATTACGATCCAGGAGACCTTCAAAGAGAAACGCAAACCGAAGATTGTACTCACGTGGGCTCCGCACGTTAAGGCTTTGCCACAATGTGTAGCGAACAGTTTTTCACAATGGATCAACGCATGGGGTGAATCTGATTTCGTGATCACACACCCGGAAGACTACGAGCTCGATGAGAAGTTTACCACAGGTGCTACCATCGAACTTGATCAACAGAAAGCATTGAAGGATGCTGACTTTGTATATGTGAAGAACTGGAGTACCTATACGGATTACGGAAGAATATACTGTAATGATCCTTCGTGGATGCTCACCAATGAAAAGTTGAAGCTTACCAATAATGCGAAGGTAATGCATTGTCTTCCGGTGAGACGTAATGTAGAATTGAGCGATGAAATATTGGATGGCCCGAACAGTGTAGTAACACAGCAAGCTTCCAACCGCGTGTGGGCAGCGCAAACTGTACTGCACGAATTGCTCTCGGCAAAAACTAAATAAGCGAACGGTTTATGAATAAACTTTTCATCATCAAGATAGGAGGTAACGTACTGGACAATCCGGCAGCGTTAAGTTCTTTTCTGAAAGATTTCGCTTCGATCAAGGAACCGAAAATATTGATTCACGGTGGCGGTAAGATCGCGACTAAACTTGGCGATCAGCTCGGTATAGAATCAAAGTATATAAATGGCCGCAGAATTACCGATGCGCCAACGCTGGATGTTGTAACCATGGTATATGGTGGTTTGGTGAACAAACAGATTGTAGCCACACTGCAAACTTTGAACTGCAATGCTATGGGATTTACCGGTGCTGATGGTAATCTCATCAAAGCTGTAAAACGACCCATAAAAGCTATAGACTACGGTTTCGTAGGTGATATAAAAGCTGAAGGCGTAAATACATCGCTGCTATATTTTCTATTGCAACAAAATATAGTGCCCATCTTTGCACCGCTTACGCATGCCGATGGATCGATGCTGAATACGAATGCTGATACCATTGCTTCGGTACTGGCGGTAGCGCTTAGTAAACATTTCGATGTACGACTGATCTTCTGTTTCGAGAAGAAAGGCGTATTGATGGATGTAAACGATCAGGGTTCCGTTATAACCCACTTGCCGAAGAACCGCTACGATGAACTGTTGCCGCAAGGTATATTTGCTGACGGTATATTACCGAAGCTTGAAAATGCATACGCTGCTATTCAGACGGGTGTAAAAGAAGTGCTGATCGGGGAAGCGAAAGACCTGCTGAAAAATAC